>NZ_QUAJ01000037.1 GCF_003391055.1 Psychrilyobacter piezotolerans | reverse complement strand
ATCCTGAGCCAGGATCAAACTCTACATTCAAATTTATATCCTAACTTCATAAATGAAGTTTAGCTATCTATTAAAAGATAATTATTTTTATAGTGGTTCATTCCACTGTACACCTTAATCGATTGTTCGAAACAAAAGTTTCAAACGACAATTGAGTTTTTAATTTACACTTTCTTTCTCTATTTAATTGCTAATGTCCTGTTGTCTGCTTCAAAGATATTTCTCTGATGCACAAGAAGAAGTATACCGCGTTTACAACTTTTCGTCAAGGATTTTTTTATTTTTTTATTGCTTTTTCAAAAAAACATTTTCTAAAGCTCAGCTGAAAAAACTCCCCACCTCCTATTTCTCCTGATTTTATTACCATACAACCGATAAAAACACAAATGTTATCATCGATAGGAACAACAACAAAAAATTCTCCATCTATCTTTATAACAGCACTAATGTTGTTTCATTGAAAAAATAAAAAAAAATAAAAGTCCCCTGCCTGTAATAGTCGTACAGTTAGGAGACTTTTATTTATATATTTTATTTTAAGGAAAGAAAGAAATGAAAAAAATATTACTATTTTCATTTGCTTATACCTATCAGACGCAGCAAGTTTTAAAAAAGTTTAAATTTTTTTATTTTATATTGTAATTTTAGTTTTACCCATCTTTTGCTTCTTCAGAAGATTTCCTTCATAATTTTCCAGACAACCTTTCACTTCCTTGGAAAGCAGGACTATACCTATAAGATTGATTACCGTCATCAGCCCTATTCCAAAATCTGCCAAAGACCAGATAAACAGATTCCGCTGAATACCACCTTGAAACAACATCACCAACACCAAAATTTTAAACATATTTTGAAAGATATCTCTTTCAGATAAAAACATTATATTATTTTTCGCATAGAACATGATTCCTAATACTGTACTAAAGGAAAATAAAAATAATATAAGTGCTATAAATATAACTCCCCAATCTCCTACATGGTATCTGAAGGATTCCTGCAAAAACTCCATCCCCGTTAAATTTGTTTTATCTATATCAGCCAACAACATTACAAAAGCTGTGGCACTACATATTAATATAGTATCCACAAACACACCTAAAGCCTGCAATAACCCTTGTTTAACCGGATGGTCTACATCTGCTGATGCTGCTGCGCTAGGAGCACTACCGCTTCCTGCTTCATTGGAAAACAACCCTCTTTTTATTCCAATCATTATCACCGCACCTAAACTGCCCCCTACCGCCTGTTTAATTCCCAAAGCCTGTGAAACTATTTCCGTCATAAGCCCCGGTATCAAATTAATATTTTTTATCACTATAAATAATACCACCAATAAGTATAACGCGGACATAAGGGGAACTAACTTCGACAAAAGCATAGATATCTTATCTCTTTTCCCAAATATAACCACTCCTGTCAACACTATTAAAATCATCGTCACCGTCAATTGATCGATTCCAAAGGCCACCTTAAAAGATTCTGTTACAGAATTAGAAACAACCTGCATCACCCCTGCCCAGCATATCAATGCAGACATTACAAACAACACTCCCAGCCATTTTTTCCCTAAGCCTTTATCC
Organism: Psychrilyobacter piezotolerans; assembly: GCF_003391055.1. Lineage (NCBI taxonomy): Bacteria > Fusobacteriati > Fusobacteriota > Fusobacteriia > Fusobacteriales > Fusobacteriaceae > Psychrilyobacter > Psychrilyobacter piezotolerans. Next base: position 19,567 of record NZ_QUAJ01000037.1, on the reverse strand, counting down.
AGGAAAAACGCCGGCCCTCCTACATATTTGCCATCTTTAGTTTTCCCCCTGTAAATAATGGCCAAAACAGTTTCTGCAAATGCCGAGGCTGATCCAATTACAGCCATTACCCACATCCAAAAAATAGATCCTGCTCCTCCAATAGATACTGCCGCTACGACCCCTACCAAATTTCCTGCCCCTACCCTGGATGCCGTGCTGATGCAAAAAGCTTGAAAAGATGTGATCCCTTGACTTTTTTCTTCATTATTTTCCCTGACTAAAGACAGCATATGCTTAAATAATCTCAACTGAACAAATTTCGTCTTCACGCTAAAAAATAACCCTGCTCCTATGAGCATCCAGACCAGTATATTCCTTTCCCATAAAATCTCATTTACAAAACTTATAATATTTCCCATTCTAACCATCTCCCAATAATAAAAAACAATATAAAAAAGCCCAAGGACTACACCTTGAGCTTCACTTAAAAAAGTTTAACTACTAAAGATGCAGGCCACCAAAACAAACCTGCATCTATCGCTTATATGCGATGACCCAGATTTAATAAATAATAGTAGTAATAGTAGTTAAATTTAAATTGCATAGCACTCTCCTCCATTTATTTAATAAAAAAAAGCCTATAGGCAAGTACCCATAGACTAAAATAACATCTCTTGATACAAATCCATCTCACTAAACTTATAGTAATACAAAATGGATTCGCATATAATTCTAACTTAAAGAATTAATTCAAATCCTGTTTCCTATAATAATAGTAATATAGAGTTGTAATAAAGTTTGATTTCTTCATTTTATTCCTCCGAACAATTTATTATTTATAAAATAATATCATCATTTTTATTTTTATTCAAGGTGTTTTATACAATAATGTTATTTTTTTAAAAAAATTCTCCCAATTATCGGTATTTATATACCCTATAATCAGGAGATCAGTTTCATCTATTCATTTTCTATTTTTTCTTCCCTCTTACCATCTATAATTTTCTTCTTTTCTTTAGTTAACACACCTTTTATTTTCTCTTTAGCCCTGTCTATCTCAGCGTACAATTCCCCGCCTTTAGTTTTAGCAATATATTTATTCCCCTTTGTATTTACTATAACTTCTACACCATATACTTTTTTATCTTCATATTTTAAAACAACTTCAGTTTCATCTATATTATTAAAATATGTTTCCAGCTTGCCAAATCTCTTCTCCGCATAATTTCTGATTCCCTCTGTTACCTCTAAGTGTCTTCCTCTTATTATCGTTCTCATAAAAATCACATCCTTATTAGTTTGTCCTCATGCTGGTAATACAAATATACGACATAATTCCAATAAAATCAAGAGAAAGCAGAGAGAAAGGCTCACCAGGAGGAGTGGTCTAAACATAAAACAAATAAAAAAAAGGAAGAGAAATCTTCCTTTTTTTATGGATAATGATCTTTTTTTTATTTCCCGCAGTTACAGTTTCCACAGTGACTACTAATAGAATCTATTCCAGGCAATACTTTTCCCTCTAAATATTCTAAAGAAGCTCCTCCACCTGTAGAGATATGAGTAAATTTGTCAGCGAATCCTAAGTCGATAGCTGCTGTTGCAGAGTCTCCTCCACCTATTATAGTGATAGCACCCTCTAAGTTTGCGATAGCTTCACACACACCGATTGTTCCCTTAGCAAAGTTAGACATTTCGAATACACCCATTGGTCCATTCCATACTACTGTCTTTGCTCCAGCTAAAGCATCTTTGAAAATTTCCACAGATTTAGGACCAATATCTAATCCCATCTCGTCTGATGGTACGTTTTCTACAGATACTATTTGGTGTCCTGCATCATTTGAGAACTCTTTAGAAGTGATAGTATCTACAGGTAAGATCAACTTATCTCCAGCTAATTCCATCAATTCCCTAGCTAAATCTAATCTGTCTTCTTCACATAAAGATTTTCCTATGTTTAATCCTTTTGCCTTTAAGAATGTAAACATCATGCCTCCACCGATAATTATCTTATCAGCCTTAGGTATTAAATTTTTGATTACAGAAATCTTATCTGAAACTTTAGCTCCACCTAAGATTGCTACCAATGGCTTTTGTGGTGCATCTACTACTCCACCAATGAATTTAATTTCTTTCTCCATTAAGAATCCTGCTGCTGATTCTGCTACGTTTGAAGCGATTCCTACGTTTGAAGCATGTGCTCTATGAGCAGTTCCAAATGCATCATTTACGAAAACATCTCCTAAAGAAGCCCAGTATTTACCTAATTCAGGATCATTTTTAGACTCCTTCTTACCATCGATGTCTTCAAATCTTGTGTTTTCAAACATCATGATCTCCCCATCTTTTAATTCTGCCACTGCAGCTTCTAATTCTGCACCTCTAGTCTCAGCTACAAACTTAACTTCTTTACCCAATAATTCAGATAATCTGGCAGCTATTGGAGCCATTGATTTCCCTGCTTTATCTTCTTCTGTTTTTACCCTTCCTAAATGAGAAAAAGCTATAACTTTTCCACCTTGCTCTAATACATATTTAATTGTATCAGTTGCTGCAACTATTCTATTGTCATTTGTAATCTTCCCGTCCTTCATAGGAACGTTAAAGTCTACTCTCATCAATACTTTTTTACCGTTTAATTCCAATTCATTTACTATTTTTTTCGCCATTCTATTAACCCCTCCATAAATATAATTACTGCCTTTAACCGCCTGAGAAATATAACACTTCCCCTAAAAAAAATAGCGGAAACCAATGCTCCCGCTATTCTATTTATTCTATTATATAATTACTTTGCTAATTGAGCAAATTTCTTACAAGTTCTGATTAATTGAGCTGTATAAGACATCTCATTGTCATACCAAGTTAAGATTTTTACTAATTGCTTTCCTTCTACTGTCATTACTTTTGTACATTGAGCATCAAACCATGATCCGAATTGGATTCCGATACAGTCAGAAGATACGATTGGCTCTTCAGTATATCCTAAAGTTTCGTTTGCTGCTGCTTTCATAGCTGCATTGATTTCTTCTGCAGTTACATTCTTTTCTAACTCTACTACTAAGTCAACACAAGATCCTGTAACAGTTGGAACTCTTACTGCTCCACCATCTAATTTTCCTAATAATTCAGGTAATACTTTTCCTACTGCTACTGCTGCTCCTGTAGATGTAGGTACCATGTTAGCTGCTCCTGCTCTTCCTCTTCTTGCATTGATATCCTTTGAATGAGGTGCATCTAAGATGTTTTGGTCATTTGTATATGCATGGATAGTAGTCATGAATCCTTTTACTAATCCAAACTCTTTGTTTAATACGTTTACAACTGGTGCTAAACAGTTAGTTGTACAAGAAGCTCCAGAGATTATAGTTTCTTCTCCAGTTAATACGTCATCGTTTACGTTGAATACGATAGTCTTAAGATCTCCTGAAGCTGGTGCAGAGATAACTACTTTTTTAGCTCCTGCATCTATATGTGCTTGAGACTTTTCTTTAGATACATAGAATCCAGTACATTCTAATACTACATCTACATCTAATGCTTTCCAAGGTAAGTCTGCTGCATTTCTTTCAGAGTATATTTTAATTTCTTTTCCGTCTACTAGTATTCCGTTTTCTGTAGCTTCAATTGAATCCATTTTGAATCTTCCTTGAGCTGTATCAAACTTTAATAAGTAAGCTAAAGTTTTAGGGTCAGTTAAGTCGTTTATTGCTACTACTTCGAATTCAGGGTTATCTGCCATTAATCTGAATGCTAATCTTCCAATTCTACCAAATCCATTTATCGCTATTTTTACTGCTGCCATAGTTCTATTCCTCCTGAGTTTTTTTTATTTTACACTATAAATATAGCTTATATTTCCAGAGTTTGTCAACGGAACGCGAGTATTAATTTTGCAACAATCTTTGATCTATTTTTACCCTATCACCTCCCCTTTTACAATTCTCTCCATGTCATCAGGTAAAGTTGTAGTTACAGTTTCCTCCTCCCCTGTATCCGGATTAGTAAAGATTAATTTATAAGCATGCAGAAGCTGTCTTTTAACACTATCAACCATTCCCCCATAAAGCTCATCTCCTAATATTGGATGTCCCATAGATGATAGATGTACCCTTATTTGGTGGGTCCTTCCTGTAAATAACTCCACCTCTAGAAGGGTTAAGTTTTGATCATCCATCCTCTTTAGAACTTTCGCTCCTGTTTTTGCAGTTTGACCTCCATCCTCTATTGAAAGCAATTCTCTTTTCAGTGACTCTCCTACGCAACCAATTGACTCCTCTATAACAAACTCTTCTTCTTCAACTATCCCCTTGACTATCGTCTGATAATATTTATTCACAGTGGCTTTCTCTTTATTTTGTAAAAATGCCTGGGCAAACCCATTTTTAGCCACTACTATTATTCCAGATGTATTCATATCCAATCTATTATAAAATCTAGGTACTGTAATTTCCCCTGTCTGCTCCTTCATATAGTGCACTATTCCGTGAGCCAGTGTTTTATCCACCTTCTTTTTAGTAGGATGCACTATCAGATACGGTTCCTTATTCAGTATAATCAGGTTCTTATCCTCATACACTATATCCAGATCCATTTTGATAGGCTCGATGTTCGTTCCTTTGTTATGCTCTTTCACCAATAATCTATTCAATTTCCTTACTTTTTTATTAGGTTTCACTTTTTTCCCATTCAAAAAGATATCGATCTTCCTCATACTTCTACTGGAATAACCCAGAACTTCCTTTAAATAATCCCCAACTTTATATCCATGATATTCTGGTTCAATTGTATATTTTTTCATTGTTTCTCCTTTTTTTATGCTTTAATTTATAATTACACTTCTATCTATTATAACATAATAATAGAAAAAGGAACCCAAAGATTCCTTTCATACACATTTTACTATAAAGTTTTTTTATTCTTTTCAACTTATTTTATTTACCCTCAGATTTTCCTTTTCTGCCAATTTATCCTCTATCTCTATTTCTATATTTCATCCTCTCTAACCTTCACTTAAATTACTTTAGTTTTGTGAAAATTATGTAAATAACTAAAAAAATAGTTTTTAAAGACTCTTTTAGTTGAATATTCTCTGAAAAAACCCCATTTTTTCAATGGAGTGTTTAATTATCAAGTCACTTTTTAAATAAGTTTTACCATCTATTAAAATTCTATACTCTCCCACCACTGTCCCGGCTTCAACAGGAGCTTTTATATTCTTTTTCATTTTCACTTGTTTTTCTATTTTTCTGTTTTTAGCCATCAACTTGGTATAACTATCCTCAGCATAAAAACTCACCTGTGACTCCACACCGTCTTCTACCTTTAATGTCCCTAATTTTTCCCCGCAAACCAAAATATCTACATAACCGTAATTATTATAGAATTCATTTAAATCTTCCAGCACAATCCTGTCACGGGTCTTTTCATCCGGTGAACCAAATACAATCTTTATCATATTTAAATCATTCTTTTTAGATACTATGGAAATATTATATCCTGCCATACTATGATGCCCCGTTTTCATCCCATAGATGCCGTCTATTCCCAATAATTTATTTCTGTTTTTAAATTTCTGCTGACCATTTCTTATACTGGCGTCCTTCATAGAAGCAATTTTCATATAGTCATCATTCTTTAGCAATTCCATAGATAGTTTATAGATATCACTCACTGTAGATACATCCATCTTTGTTCCTGTCATATAGGGAGGTAAGCCTGCCGGCGTATAATAACTGGTATTTACCATACCCATAGACTCCGCTCTTTCATTCATCCTTTTTACAAATCTATCCAGGTCTCCATTTCCCACATAGTAAGCCAGAGAATATGCCGCATTATTTGCAGAATAGACAGCTGTTGCCTTGAGCAGATCTCTCACACTGAGCCTGTCTTTTGCCATCATCCATATTCTACTCCCGCCAACTTTTCTTGCCTCTTCTGGGATATCCACCATATCCTCCATGGATATTTCACCCTTAGATATGGCATCATAGGTGATTAATATCGTCATCATCTTAGTGACAGAAGCCAGTGGATAGATCTTCTCTCCATTGATACAATTTATTATTTTACCATCTGCTGTTCCTAATAATTTTGCGGCCGATCTGTCCTCTTGCCCAAAACTCAACATACCCATAACCAAATATATTCCTATAATAACTTTTTTCATCTTATTCACTTCACCCTTTTTCTCTTATAATTTATTAATAACATGCTTTTTATATCAGAGTATTATAACACATATCAAATAAAAAAGGGATAGTTTCCTACCCCCAGTAAAATCATTATTTTTTAGACAGATAATCCTCTATTGCTGCCTTTATAGCTTCTTCAGCTAATACAGAGCAATGTACTTTTGCTGCCGGCAAACCATCTAAAGCTTCTACAACAGCTTTGTTAGTTACTTGTAATGCTTCTTCTACAGTTTTATTTAAGATCATCTCTGTAGTCACAGATGATGATGCAATAGCTGAAGCACATCCAAATGTTCTGAATTTTACATCTTTGATTATTCCATCTTCTATTTTTAAGAAGATCTCCATCATATCTCCACATGATGGACTTCCTATCTTTCCATATCCATCAGGATTTTCAATTACTCCAACGTTTCTAGGATTCATGAAATGATCCATTACTTTTTTTGTATATTCCATCTATCGTCACTCCCCGTCTTTTAATTTATTTTTTAAGTTGAAATTCATTCCAAAGTGGTGAGATCGTTCTCAATTTCTCTATCACCTTAGGAGCTTCCTCTATCACATATTCTATGTCTTCACGTGTATTGAACTTTCCTAATGAAAATCTGATAGTCCCGTGAGCATCTACAACCTCTATCCCCATTGCTAACAACACATGGGAAGCCTGCAGGTCATCTGAAGAACATGCTGATCCTGAACTTACTGCTATCCCTTTATAGTCAAGTCCCAACAAGATTGACTCCCCTTCCAGATGTCTAAAACTAATACTTGAAGTTCCTGGAAGCCTTGTCGCTTCTTTACCATTTATTTTAATTTCTGGAATTCTTGCAACCATCTCTGTTTCAAAGAACGATCTCAATTCTTCCTCTTCTTTCATCTTTTCTTCCATATTTGCAGTAGCTAATTCCAAGGCTTTAGCCATCCCTACTACCCCTGCCAGGTTAGTTGTTCCAGGTCTGATCTTTCTCTCCTGACCTCCACCTGTAATCACCTTTCCCAATCTAATTCCATTTTTAACAAATAATCCGGCAGTTCCCTTGGGACCATTAAATTTATGAGCTGAAAAACTCATTAGGTCTACTCCTAATTCCTTAGGATACACAGGTATCTTTCCAACTGTCTGAACAGCGTCTGTATGAAATACAATCTTATTCTCACGAGTTATCTTAGATATCTCCTCAATAGGCTGCACTACTCCAGTCTCGTTGTTTGCGTGCATCAGAGTAACTAAGATCGTTTCCTTTCTAATAGCTTTTTTCAACTCCTCTACGATCACTACACCGTTCTTATCTACAGGGATATAAGATACTTCAAACCCCTCTCTTTCAAGGTCTTGACATGTATTCTTAGCACCCGGATGCTCTATGGCACTGGTAATTATGTGATTCCCTCTTCTTTTATAAGCTCTTGCTATACCTCTTATGGCTAAGTTATTACTTTCTACCCCTGTTCCAGTAAAAATTAATTCTGATTTCTCTATCTTTAATATGTTTGAAACAGTTTCTCTGGCTGAATCCAAAGCTCTTCCTGCCTCTTGTCCAAAACTGTGCATACTGTGAGCATTTCCATATACCTCACAAAAATAAGGTAACATTGCTTCCAATACTCTTTCATCTGTTTTTGTTGTAGCGTTGTTATCCAAATAAACTCTTCTCATAGCTTCACCCCTTATTCTATATACCCTATATTACCATTCTTTAGTTTTTATGTCAACATAATGCTTGGTATTCCAAAGGTTTGACAGTCGAAACTTTTAAGACCTTAGTATCCCTGTCCTATCCGTTGTCAGCTGTTATTTTTACCCTCTTTTTTTAATTTTTTTCTTCCAAAATTACAAAAAATATTTATTTCACACCTGTCACATTGAGGCCTTCGGGCCACACAGACATCCCTTCCCTGTAAGATTAAGTAATGCGATATATCTATCCAATACTCTCTGGGAACCATCTCCATCAATTCCCTTTCGATAATTATAGGATTATCTCCCTTAATAAGCCCTATTAAATTTGTCAGTCTCTTTACGTGGGTATCCACCGTTATTCCCTCAGCTAATCCCCATATCTGCCCTCTGACAACATTGGCTGTTTTTCTGCCTACTCCTGCTAATTCTACCAATTTATCCATCTCTTGTGGAACTTCTCCGTCATATTTTTCCAACAATATTTCACTGGTTTTCTTTATATTTTTAGCTTTATTCTTATAAAACCCTGTGCTCCTCACCAAAGTTTCTATTTCCTCCAGTTCCATCTCTGCAAATTGTTTCGGAGTATTTATCCCTTTTTTTCGAAACATCTCTTCAGTCACTATATTTACCCTTTTATCGGTACATTGAGCCGACAAGCTTACAGCCACTAATAGTTCAAAAGGAGTCTCATAGTTCAGTGCACACTCAGGTTTTCCAAATTTTTCACGGAGTACAGCTATTATCTTTTTAACTTTTTGTTTTTTTGTCACAACTCTTTCTCCTTGGCAGCTTTTAGCCAAATTTAAATTTTATAAAATTTTCCCACATAAATTAAACAGATTATGACTAATTAAAAACCCTATTATGCTAATCAGTATTCTTGGTGACTAAGTTTTTAATTTCCATCTTTTCTCCGGCTCCAGATATTCCAAACCTATATTTTCATATATTTTTTTTTCTGCTGTATTTTCCACATCTATCTCCATTCCTTTTTCCCTGTATATCTTCTCTATCAACTTCACGTGGAGTTTAGGTCCTGTAGAATGCCATAGGGTATAGTTAAAGTGTTTTGATATTTCAGGAATCATATGAATCGATATCCCGCTCTTCAATAAAAACTCATAATGATTTATTCGTCTTTCGACCTTATCATATTTAGACACCAATTCCAATATTTCTCGCTCTACTTCTTCTAAATTTTCTTTGCTTTCTAATCTAACTTCTTGATTCCCTACTACTATGTCTATATCCCCTACATCTTCCATTTTTCTTCTCAGACTCCCAGAAACTTCACAACTATATCCATGTTTTTCTAAATATTTTTCTACTTTTTTATACTCTTCCATGGCAAACTCATAGCTAAACCTCATTTTATCTCTCCTTGTGCTTTTTTTTAGTTTATCACAAAAAAGCCCTACCTCAAAATTTGAGGCAGGGCTAAAGATGAATTTAAAGATAAAAAAAGCTTACCAGATGTAAGCTTTTTTTCATCAATAATTCAATTGACACATATAGTCTTAAAAAGGGGGGCTTAAGCTCTACATGGATGTTCAAAGTCACCCTTGAACTAATATAAGTATACTAAAGTTTCTTCAAAATGTCAATCTTTTTCCGAACATTTCATAAAAAAAATTCTATTTCTACACATAACTCCACTTTGAAATGTACTGTTTATATACAAAACATTTTTTACGTATTTAAAACGTTACAAAACTTTATTTGATAACCAGACTTTATTTTCGCCATTTAAAACCAGAAAATGCCTGCAAATTTGCAGGCATTTTTTATTCCGTCTTTTCTAATTCCATCTTTTTGAATTGATCCTTTCCCACTGCACACGGCGGACAAATCCAGTCTTCAGGCACATCTTCCCATTTTGTTCCCGGTTCTACCCCTGAATCAGGATCCCCAAACTCTTCGTCATATACATAACCACATACCAAACATCGCCATTTATCCATATTTCCCCCTAAACTTTCTATCGGTAGTTCATAAAACTACATCTTTTCAAACTGATCTTTTCCCACTGCACATAGCGGACAAATCCAGTCTTCAGGCACATCTTCCCACTTTGTTCCCGGTGCTACCCCTGAATCAGGATCCCCAGCTTCTGGATCATACACATAACCACATACTATACATAACCACTTATCCATATATATTCCTCCTAATTTTTAAGTTTTAAACTGCTTATTTATGATATTACTCCATAATTTAGGTTTTTCCTAATAATTATTTTCTTTAATCTCAAAATGACTTTGCGGATGCAGGCACGCCGGACAAACCTCCAATGCCTCCTCTCCTTCATGTACGAACCCGCAGTTTCTGCACTTCCACCTAACTACATTTTTCTTTCTAAATACACTATTATTTTCTAAATTCTCCAGTAATTTTAAATATCTGGCTTCATGTTCCTTTTCCACAGCCGATATACTTCTGTATGCTAATGCAATTTCAGGAAACCCTTCTTTTTCTGCGACGTCTGCAAAATGAGGGTATAAATCTGTCCATTCTTCATTTTCTCCAGCTGCTGCATTTTCTAAATTTTTCTCTGTAGTACCCACCTGGTTAGTCGGGTAGGTAGCTGTAATTTCTACATTCCCCCCCTCTAAGAATCTAAAATATCTTTTGGCATGCTGCACTTCATTGTCTGCAGTCTCTAAGAAAATTGCTGCAATTTGTTCATACCCTTCTTTTTTAGCCTGCTTGGCGTACAACTTGTACCTGTTGGTAGCCTGTGATTCCCCTGCAAAAGATTTCAGTAAATTTTTCTCAGTTTCAGTACCCCTAATCTTCATAAAAACCTCCTGTGACTTTCAGTCAAATTTATAATTTATAATGTATAATTTACAATTTAGAATGAATAATTACTTTAATTTTCAATTATTCATTTTCAATTATTTTTAAACCTGGGTAGGATCCACAAAAACTCTAGCCTGCATCTCCCTATCCAGCATGAATAAACCTGTCCCTTTCCCCTCTACCATCTTTAGCTGCTCTAATACAGAAGACGCATGAGCCTCCTCCTCTACCTGTTCTTTTATATACCATTGAAGCATATTTATAGTAGCATAATCTTTTACCTCATGGGCCACTTCTAAAACCTCATCGATGGATTCAGTTATAAATTTTTCATGTTTATAAGTATCTTCAAATACATCTATAGGGTCTTTCCACTCTGTTTTTACAGCCGCCACCTCAGCCAACACAGCTTTTTCTCCCCTCTCTAACAAATAATCGAAGAATTTTAATGCATGAGACATCTCCTCTTGATACTGTACCCTCATATAGTTAGCAAATCCCGGTAAATTTTTAGAAGCCAGATAAGCACTCATGGATAGATATAGATGCGCAGAATACATCTCCTTATTAATTTGTTCATTTAAAATTTCCAACATTTTTTTATTCATTGCCATTTTTTATTTCCTCCTGAATTTTAATAAAGTTCAACCCAATTTTTTATAAGGTGCTTTTTTTTATACCAGCCCACACATTCTTTTCCTTCTTTTATATTTATAGATAAAAAAAATTCTCCATTAAAAATGAAGAATTATCTTTATCGTTACTTGAACATTATTTTTTTCCCTTTAAACACTTACTGCATACACCTTTAAAATAAAGATGATGTTCATTTATTTGACAATTATCAAGTTCAGGAATATTTATCTTATCCATCCCAATATTAAGATCACTGACCTCTCCACATTCATCACATTTAAAATGTCCGTGTATACTTGTATCAGCATCATATCTGGTTTCATTCTCTTCTACTAAAATTACTATAGCAATCTTCTTTTCTACGAATAAATTCAATGTATTATATACTGTAGTTTTAGATAAAGTTGGTATTTCCGGAGCAAGGCTCTTATACATCATATCTATTGTGGGATGATTTTTATTCACTATTAAGTATTCAAAAATTTTCATTCTTTGATAAGATGGTCTTATGTCGTGACTTTTTAAATATGAACTTATTTTTTCTATATTTAATTTCATTTCTGCCTCCTTTTGCTTTTAATTTTGTAATGATTTCACATATAATTTTATTATATTTTTGTCATTTTGTCAACCAAATGATTTTTTTGTTATATTTCCCTGCCAAAGTAAAGCCGGTCTATACCCTTTCCATATTCATCTTTTAACATCTCTTCCATCTTAAACCCTAGTTTTTTATATAATTCTATAGCTTCCTTATTTTCCAAAGAAACTGTCAGACCTATTTTTTTTATCTTATTTTTTCTAAACACTTTCATAGATTCTTCCAGAAGTTTTTTTCCATAACCGCATTTTCTATACTCTTTTTTTATAGAAAATCCGTACAAAAATACTTCTTCACCCTCAAAATCTCTCATATATTCAGCTATTCCTATGACCTCATCCTCTATAACCAACACAAACACCTTTCCATACCGGATTATGGGTTTCAAGATCCATTCATCCACTCCGCCGCTTAGTCCAAAGGCCTCTTTTTCCACCTCTATAATCTGATCTATATATTTTTTATCCTTTGCTTTTATCTCCAAAAATTTCATTTTTATCCCCCTAAAACAGCCAAACAACTAGTAGTTTATCTCATATAGATACAACCCTGCTCCATCTACAACTATCTTCTCATCTTTAGGGTTGGGAGTTTCTAATTTTTTTAAGAGATAGTCCCTGGATCTTTCATTGAAATACACAGCCAGAGAGCTTCCTACCATTATCCTGATCTGTGTCTTTAGAAAAGCATTTCCCTTTATATAGATTCCTATCTTATGATTCTCCTTTTCATAACATCTAATCTCAAAAATTTCCCTTATAGGGTTATTCCCGCCACAATCTGTCATCCTAAACCCATCAAAATTATGTCTGCCTAAAAACACCTTCATTATATCATAAAGTTTATCCACATCGATCTTTTCTTTGACCTCGGTTAGATACCTGCTTTCAAATACACTTCTTCTGGGAGTTAATATAAATTCGTAGGCTCTTGTTTTTGCTGAAAATCTGGAATGAAATTCCATATCCACTTCTTCTACCTTTAATATTTTAATATCCTTAGGAGTGATATTATCGAGAGCATAAACCAGCCTGTTTGTTGGGATTTTTGAGTCGGTAGTAAAGTTAGAAACTTGTTTGACTGCATGAACTCCCCTGTCAGTCCTTCCTGAGCTTATTAAGTTCACCCTTTCCCTTATTATCTTGTACAACCCTTTTTCAAGTTCCCCCTGCACAGTTCGTCTGTCTGGTTGTCTTTGAAACCCGAAAAAATCACTTCCATCATATTGATAGATAAGTTTTATATTCCTCATTTTTTCATCTCCTAGATAAGATTTTAATTTTATAATAAAAGCCGCCTCTTTCTAACAAAAAAAACCCTAGAATAAATTCTAGAGTTTAAAACTTTAACATGGTGCGGAGGGGGGGACTTGAACCCCCACGTCGAAGACACTAGATCCTAAGTCTAGCGCGTCTGCCAATTCCGCCACCCCCGCGTATGGATGGTGCGCCACACAGGGTTTGAACCTGTGACAACTCGATTAAAAGTCGAGTGCTCTACCAGCTGAGCTAGTGGCGCATAAATATAAAGTTTTTAAAATGTTGGGGTGGCTGACGGGACTCGAACCCGCGACAACCAGTACCACAAACTGGCGCTCTACCAACTGAACTACAACCACCACATTTTGGAGCGGGAAACCAGGTTCGAACTGGCGACATTCAGCTTGGAAGGCTGACGCTCTACCAACTGAGCTATTCCCGCGTATCTTGGTATATTTTATTGAAATGGTCGGAACAATAGGATTCGAACCTATGACCCCCTGCTCCCAAGGCAGGTGCGCTACCGGGCTGCGCTATGCTCCGTTGTTATCGTTCCCTCACGACAAGAATAATAATATCATAATAAAGTTAAAGAGTCAACACTTTTTCGTATTTTTTTTTATATTTTTTAAAAAAATATAAAATTGCAAAAAAGAGGGCGACCCAAAAGTAGATTTCACTTTGAAATAGCCACTAAATAATGTGTTTCTCTAATCGGTTAATTACTATATTTAGTAATCAAAAAGAGGCTTGACCCTTTTGGGTCAGCCTCTTTAAGGTTTTAGTTTGCTTTGGGTAAAGCTATTTTCTCTCCAACAAAAATTATATCCGGATTTGTAATCTTTTTATTTTCCTTTAAGATTGTATCCATATCTATCCCAGTTTTTTTAGAGATTGTTCTCAATGTATCCCCTGATTGTACTGTATACACCGAAGCATCCGATACTTCTTTTTCAATCTTCGTACCAGCAAATACTCTTCCATCTACTGAAGTATGAGTGATTCCATTAACTTTAATATATTGTCCTAAGATCTCCTCAATACTCTCATATTCATTCACAGTCTTCTTTCCTTTTAGAGAGGCATATTTATCCCCTCCTACAGCCATAAAGTCATTTGTAGCGATCTTATAAGTTTTAGTCAGGTCTAATTTTTCCCCATTATTAAATGTAACGTCATATACTTTATTTCCCACTTCCTTTGTTGGATCAAACTTAAATGTAAATCCTGCTACATGGGGGAATGCTCCCCTTGCATCTGGGTAAGATTGGACACCATTTTCAATAGCATCTTTTAGATCCTGACCAGTTATCTCCTTTACTACTACATAGTTTCCAAAAGGTAATACCGAGATGATATTTCCCCTGGTAATTATTCCTTTTTGGATAGAAGCTCTTATTCCGCCACCATTAGTTATTACACCTTCAGCCCCTGTTTTTGCTAACATTGCCTCTGTAATCATATCTCCTAAGTTAGTTTCACCAGCTCTTACCTCATTTCTTTCACCAACTAAAAGTACAGGAGTCTCTCCCACAACTACAGATGTAATCTTGTCATTCTCTGTATTTACTTCATCTATAATTGCTCTTATGGCAGGGTCTTCCTCAACATTTTCCATTGCATATTCTTTGGTAAATAATTTTGCTGTCTCAACTTTCGATCCATCTTTACCTAATTTAACCGTTACTTCCCCTAAATTTTTATCATAGAATCCAGATTGAACAATAAGAGTTTCGTCTACCAGCATTCCTTCTTCTAAAGCAGTATGGCTATGTCCATCTACAATTAGATCTATTCCATCTACTTCTTGAGCCACTTTAATACTTGTATAAACCGAATCTTCGTCTACACCTAGATGGGAAAGTGCAACGATGTAGTTTACACCTTGAGCTTCTAGAGCCGTTACAGACTCTTTCGCTGCTGCGATAGGATCATCAAAGGTCACAGCCTCTACATTGGCAGGATTCGTCTTATACGCTGTCTCAGGAGTTGCCAACCCAAAGATACCTATCCTTACACCATTTGGTAAAGTTTTGATTGTATATGGTTTAAATGCTTTTTCTCCCGTATCTTTATAAGTAAGGTTTGATACTACCACTGGAAAGTTCATTGTATTTTGTAATTTTTCAATCCTGTCCAACCCGTAGTTATAATCGTGGTTTCCTGTTGTCATGGCGTCATAACCCATTTCATTCATAACTCTTACTACAGATGCTCCCTTGGTCAAGGCCGCAAATACAGTTCCATGAATTGTATCCCCTGCATCCAAAAATAATACATTTGGGTCTTCTGCTCTGGTTTGTTTAACTATGGTGCTTACTCTGGCTAACCCCATTCCATCGTATTTACCAGCATCTACCCTTCCATGAATATCATTTACATGCATCACTTTAAACTCTACATCTTCATTCACTACTAATTTTTCCGTTGCCACTACATCTGCTTTGTTCCCATTTACCTTACTAGGTTCATCTGTTTTTGTAGTTTTTCCACATGCTACCACTAAAAGTAACATCATCGCCGACAAGATCTTAACAAATTTTTTCATCATCATTTTTCCTCCCTATTTAATATATATTTAAAAGGTACAGATAAATTCTGTACCTTTTTAAATTTAATTTGCAGGAATTATTAACTCTTCCCCAGTTCTTATTAGATCTGCATTTTTAATATTTTTATTTTCCTTTAAAATTTCAGAAATTTCAAGGTCAAATTTATTAGCTATACCTCCTAAAGTGTCCCCTGCTTTCACTGTATACGCTGCAATTTCTTCTGCAACGACATAATCTTTTAAATTGATAGATTTAACATTAAGTGTTCTTCCATCAGCTGATCTAGGAATAACGATTTCTCCTTCACTAATCATCTCATAGATAGCATCTCTTTCTGGATAATCTAATTTAACACCAATTATTTCCCAATTGTTATGCACGACAGGCACTAATTTTCCATTTTTTTCTTCCCTGGTATATCTGATAATCAGATCTCTTATTCTTCCTGCATCCTGCATAGTTTCATATGAATCGTAGTATTTATCTTCAGGTTTTGCCCAGCCGTTCTTAGTTAGAGTACCAAATCTATAGTTGTTTACCGCAACCCTATATGTCTTAGCCGGATCGATAGGTTCACCGTTGATTGTTGGATTAACTACCCTATTTCCCGCATCTTTAGACAGGTCCACCTTATAGTCTACCCCTGCAAACATATCATAGTTATACCCTCTTATGTCTTCATTGAATGAGATCGTTACATCCCCTTCATTCCAAGTGTTATAGTATGACATGGACCACTCCATAAACTTAAGTAAGTTTTCTCCGGTCATATTTACTCCAACCAGAGTATTTGCATATTTATAGATATTAGCTACATCTTTATTATGGAATTTTCCTGCTTTTAAATTGGCTTCTGCCTTAAAGAATGCCGCTGATGATACATCTGCATCTGCATACTTTAACTGCACATCATTTATCAGGTCTATTACAGCATTTGGCTGTAACTGGGCTGTAGGCATGGTAGTTACCTTGTCTTCACCTGTGATAAAGTCTGGTCTGGCTATAAATGTTTCACTAACTTCTCCAATCACTGTATTTGCCACGGCTTTAGACTGAGCATCTATACCTTTAAATTCATCCAATATCTTTTGATCGGCTTTTATTGTCTTAGTTTGAATATTTTCCACATCTATCCCTGTGATAACCCATTTTCCGTCTTCTTTTTTTATATGGATATCAGCTTTGGATACTGCCCAACCTGCAAATCCAGGTTCTACAATTGGAGTATCATTTATATTTTCAACATATTTAGCATGTTCATGTCCACCGAATATCACATCAAATTCAGGCACTTTATTGGCCAGATCATAGATCCCGGCTCCGCCATATTCATCTTCCCTTCCCATATGAAAAGATCCAACTAAGATATCATACTGGCCATCTAATTCTTTCACGGTCTCTTGTACAGATTCCAATATCTTGTTGAACTCCAATCCCTTAAAATGACTAGGAGAAGATGATTCCCACATAGGTACATATGGAGGGATAACTCCTACAACAGCTACTCTGGCTCCATTTATATTAAAAATTTGATATGGATTTACGAAGTTTGATCCGTCTTTTTTATTTTTGATATTAGCCGAAAGTACAGTCCCATTAAAGTTAGATATATTTCTCTCTACAAATTCTTTTTCAAAGTTAAATTCATGATTTCCTAAAGTCCAAATATCGTAACCTATGCTGTTCATAGCTTCTATCATTGGATGCACTTCAAGGTCATTGAATAATTCCGATGAGTTATCCTGAACTGTATCTCCATCATCCATCAGTATCATATTTGGATTCTCTGCTCTTAAGGCATTAACAATAGTCGATACTTTTGCTAAACCTGCATCATCATCTTTACCATCTATTGCATAATCATAGGGATAAATTCTACCATGTACATCGGAAGTTGCTGCTACTCTGATAGTTTGTTCAGCTAGATCTTCCTCACCTTTTACAATGACTTCATGGGTTACTACCCTCTCTGTCACCTCCATTTTTACCGGTTCTTTCTTTTCTACCGGCACATCATTTGAATTACAAGCCATAAAAATACTTGTTATCAGTGTTGCGATTAAAAACTTTTTCATCTTTCCCTCCTTGATTTTTATGTTAAAAATTTATTGCAGAATTTAACTTTTTTTTCCTTTTTAAAAATAATCCGCCTTTTTTCTTTATGAGATAGACCGAAATACTGGCAGTTATAGGGACCGTCAACACTATTCCAATACTTCCGGACAACGCCTGGATAAGTTCTATTGCTATCACCGGCATATTTATAAACTGCTTAGTATTCATTTGAAATCCCCATATCATCAGCATTAGATTCAGTGAACTTCCGGTAAATGCCAAAATCAATGTATTGGTCATGGTACCCATTATATCTTTTCCTATGTCCATGAGGGAGATAAAGAGGTCATCCAGGTGAATATCCGGATTTCTTTTACACAGTTCATTACACGATGATGCAATAGACATGGCCACATCATTGATAGCCCCTAAAGATGCTATCAGTATAGAGGTAAACATGAGGCCGTTTATCTTCACATGGTAGTCCGCTGCCAAATATAAAATCTGTTCTCCTTTTTCCATATGGATCCCCGTCAACTTGGATAAACTTCCAAAGGTGTAGGAGATTGCCCCTGAGATCATCACCCCTGCAATAGTTCCCAGTATAGCCGAATAGGTTTTTCTGTTAAAATCACCTATTAATAAAAATGTTACAACCGTTATTATCGAACACAATAATATTGCCCAAGGGATTGGGTTGCCCCCTCTAAATATTATAGGGATGAGAACAAATATTATAATTACTCCTGTAAACACAAGAGACAGTATCGATTTAGCTCCGCTTAAACGCCCAAAAACAAGCAATGTTAAACAAAATAATCCGATCAATATATAAATATATCGATCCATTTTATAGTTATAGAACCACACATGTTCCTTTCCATCTTTCTCCCTAATTGTGAATATAGCTTTCATCCCTGGTTTAGCAAATATATTATGTCTGTTGCTCAACACATTTATCACGCTATACACCTGATCTTTATGGATCCCTTCCAATATCTTAACCTCTATCTTTTGTTTCCCCACATATCTTCCGGGAATCAATGGATCTGGATTTATAGTTTCTTCCTTTATAGATAAAACTTCCCCATCTACAAATTCATAGTTAAAATATTTCTGTACTCCGAAATTTTTATTTACTGCTAGTGATGTATAGATTATTCCTATAATAGATATAACCACCATAACTATTAGTATTTTTTTATGTTTTGTCATCCTAAAATCATCCTTTTTTGTTATTTAAAACCATTTTTTATGTTTTTTAAACTGAATTTAAGTATAAACTAACTCATCTTTTTTTTCAAGTTTTATAAAAAAAATAGACAAAAAAAAGAGTCTCCAAAATAATTGGTGACTCTAGTATTTATTTAATAATGGTGCGCCACACAGGGTTTGAACCTGTGACAACTCGATTAAAAGTCGAGTGCTCTACCAGCTGAGCTAGTGGCGCATATATCAAAAAATAAAAAAGACTTGGCAAGTTCCTATCCTCCCAAGGGGCTGCCCCCTAAGTACTTTCGGCGTTTACGGACTTAACTTCTGGGTTCGGAATGTGACCAGGTGTACCCCCGTAGCTTTTCTTACCAAGCTTACTTTCTTATGAATGTTGTACATTCAAAACTATATAATAATGTTTTTTCAAATTAACTTTCTAAATCATTTTGCTTTAGGTTAAGTGTTCGTCATATTAGTATTGGTCAGCTAAAGACTTCACAGCCCTTACACCCCCAACCTATCAACCTCGTAGTCTCCAAGGTGACTTATCAATGATAGAATACTTATCTCTGAGTTGG
>NZ_QUAJ01000036.1 GCF_003391055.1 Psychrilyobacter piezotolerans | reverse complement strand
TCCTACTCTTATCAAGAAATTAGGAATCTACGATCAATTCGGTCAATCTGGAACAGGTGACCAATTATTGGATGAATACGGATTAAGAGCAAAGGATATAGTAGCAAAAGTAAAAGAAAATATGTAAGATATAAAAAGCTGTGGAAAATTCCACAGCTTTTTTTGATTTGAAAAAAATAATATAAATTATTTAAAGTGCACACAATCTTTTCACAAAACTTTGATAAAATCAACAAAGATTTAAAAATTGCACAAATCAAATTATGTGGAGCTGATGATTTTGAAAAAAAAGATACAAATAATTAGGAATACTGTTCAACTTATATTTTTAAGTTTCTTATTGACTGGATTATATATGGAATTTAGAAAGATATTTATTGTACTACTTCCCATCTCGTTGTTAATGGGTAACTTCTTCTGTGGCTGGGTATGTCCTTATGGAGCTGCTCAGGAATTCTTTGGAGCCATTGGAAATAAGATTTTTAAAAAGAAATATAAAATGCCACAGAATATACAAAAATACCTGCAGTTTTCAAGATATATTCTTATGATATTTACAATTGTAGGTATAGGCACTATGTTTTTTGAGACTATTAATAGTTATAAAACATTTATAATTTTAGGTAAAAATATTTCTAATGTTATGATTTCTATCTCTTTAATTATAATGATTAGTTTCCTCGTTATTTCTATGTTGTTTGAGAGGCCATTTTGTAGTTATCTATGTATAGAGGGAACTAAGTATAGTCTTGCAAGTCTAACAAGGATTTTTACTATCAAAAAAAATACTGAAAGTTGTATAAATTGTAAGAAATGCAACAAAGTTTGCCCCATGAATATATCTATTTCTGATAAGAGTAGTGTTAGAAATAGCCAGTGTATAAATTGTTTTGAATGTGTAAGTATTTGCCCTGTTAAGGGGACTCTATCTTATGGAAAAGTTAAGGTCTCTTTTAAGAAAAAGTAATATATAGGTTTTATCAAAATTTGTGTCAAAAAAGTCAGGAGCTCCTAAGTTAGGAACTCCTTTTTTACTTCTCTTTATTTTATTTACTATACCTCCTCAAATTCAATAGTTTCATCGAAGTGAGAGATAGGGTGCTATTTTAAATTTAAAAACTCCTTGGGATTGTTCATAACGAGATTTTCTAAAAATTCTTTTTTATGAAGATTACTGATACTTGCCGATTTAACCACCTTATCAAATTGGTTAAAATAATTTTTATAATGTCCCTCATAGGAGTCCTCGGATAAAACCATAGGTACATCGGAACCCCATAGAAGTTTATCTTTGAGTCTGAATTCTCCCTCTGTAAACTGCCCTTTATAATCAAATTCAATAACTTTTCTAAGGTTGCTGGAAAAATCATTTAGTTTGTCCTTCCCATAATTATATCCTGATATATCGGAGTATGTGTTCGGGTATTTTTGAAGTAGTTTTATTATGGTGTAGGTCCATGAATTTTTATCTATGCCTCCAACCCAAAATTTTAAAGGGTCCAGCATATCCTCTACGCCGTCCTCTCCTCCAAAATGTGCAAAATTTATTTTTAAATTTTTAAGGTCAGGATTGTCGCTGAAAAGTTTCAGCCAATTTAAAGGGTTTGTAAAATTTTTAATCTCTTTTTTTGTGCTGCCTCCCCCATAACTTCCTTCCTGGCAATGAACAGTAATGGGGATATCTTTTTCAATACACCACCTGTAAAATTCTAAATATCTTTCCTTATTTGCAGGATAAGGGTTGAATCCCATTGGAGGATACAGTTTTATCCCCAGGATACTTCCGTTTTTAATTTCTTTTATAGTGGTATTTTGGGGAGAAGATCCATAAGTTTTCCATAAATTTTGTATCTGCTGCAGCCCGTCGGCATATCTTAGTTTTCTTAAATCAAAACCTATAAATGGACATATTTTTATCTTTAATTTTGCTGATGCCTTATCAACAGCATTTAACAGCCTTTCAGTTTGAGCTTTTAAATTAGAAAAATTATCCCCATCTTCTTTTACATAATCAAAATCCATGATTAAGGGTGTTATTAATATATCGGTATTACCGCCGGTTAAATCCAATAGGTGTTTTTCAAATTTAAATATACTCTCTTCTAAGCTTCTTTCGAAAAATTTAATAAAATCTTTCTTTTTTTCGATTTCTTTAATTTTATTGGCTGCGTACAATCCACCGGCTAAAGGGACAAAAAAAAGTTTTGAAAAAGTATTAAAATTTACCTTCCCCTGGATAGTTTCGTACAATGGAATATCAACAATATTAAATATATGGCAATGACTATCAATAAATTCTTTCATGGTGACAACCTCCTCAAATAAAAAGTATAATAGCAACTAATTAATTATGCTTTAAAAAAATTAAAAAATCAAAACTAAAAAAAGCTGTGGAAAATTCCACAGCTTTTTTGTTTATATATTAGGCTTATCTTACTTTATCTCCTCAAATTCAATAACTTCATCGAAGTGGGAATTACTGCCTTTTTCCTTTATGATATTTTCATTATTTACAGTGGAATAATATTTTTGCCGGCTAAACTTAGTCATTATTTCTATAAATTCCGATATATCTTTTTTAGATGCAGATAAAACTTCCGCTTTTTCCTGCTCCATATCTTCTAAACTTATATCATAGAGATAGTGGGTATATGACAGGTTCATAAGGGTATCGGGAGTATAAGCCTGATAATATTTTGCCATACTTTTCAGGATAAATCCGTCAAATTTTTCCTGCTTTATATCCAGCTCACCCTGTAAGTAATCGGGTATTTCCTTGTAGGTATCGATAGTTTTATCTACCTCTCCATCCCTATAAGATGAAGCCACGATATCCCTATTCAGTGTGATATAGAACCAGGCTCCATAGGCACCATTTTGTACTCGGATCTTTTTATTTAAATATTCGTTGATCATATTAGACATAATTTTATATTTCCCGTTGTACTTATAGCCCA
Source organism: Psychrilyobacter piezotolerans (assembly GCF_003391055.1). NCBI lineage: Bacteria > Fusobacteriati > Fusobacteriota > Fusobacteriia > Fusobacteriales > Fusobacteriaceae > Psychrilyobacter > Psychrilyobacter piezotolerans. The sequence goes on along the minus strand of NZ_QUAJ01000036.1, from coordinate 19,658 downwards.
TATCAGTCAGGTTATTCCCCCAAGAGGTCGATCCGTTCTGGGCAGGTACTGTAATGGCTAACTTAGAATTTTCTAACTTTCCATAACTTATTTTGGGGGCAGGGGTGTCTTTCATCTTACCCAGAAAAGGTGTGATATCTGTTTTAAATTTTTCATAGCTGTCCCTGTTGGCATAGAAGATAAGTAAATTATCCTTATTGAATATTTTCTCCCGGATGCTCTTCATATCCTCCTGTAACTGAGGGAAATTATCATCATAATTGTCAAGAATATTATTTATCTTAGCCAGCATAGGAGGGTAGACATAGTAACCTCTTCCGCCGAAATTAACTTCCTCATCTAAATAGTAGCTATAGTTTGGATTGATCATAGACATAGCTTTGATTACCGACATCCTGTTGATAACATTAGCATCTGAGGAGCTGGTCAGAATAGAGTCCCGGAGACCCTCTAATCTTTTCTTTATTTCTAACTTATTGTCAAAGTTACCCTCTAAGAACAGATTTTCCAGGGTATTATATACCTCTGCACTATCATCCTGAAGGTATTCAAAATTTATTACGAACCTCCTGGAGATACTGTCGTTATCTAGAAGGACGGTCCTGTTGTTTAAGCCGAGTTTGAAAAAATATTTAGTTAAATTATTGGAGACCTCCTCAAAGGAAAAATCTTTGGTACTGCTGGCTGACATGAGATATGAAAATAATTCCGAATCTAATTTTTCAGACTGGTCAAATCCACTGGTATCAAACTTTAAAGAAACTAAGTTGATATCGTAGGTATTGATATCGTTGTCTACAAATGTGACACCATCTATATTCTCCTCCCTTCTTTTTACAGTGGGAATCTCAGAATTAGAAAGGTCCTTTAATTCTATACTGGGAATAGAATCTATAATTTTTTTATCTACAGGCTCCTTTGACCAGGCATTGAATTTTTTGATATCTGAATTTAAATCTGTCAATTCTTCACTATTTAGATTTTTTTCAAATTTGTCTAATTTTTCTTTTTCTAAAGTTTCATTTTCAGCTAAAAGACTTTCATCTGGAGTAAAGAAAATCTCTAACTTATTGGTGTTGTTTACAAAATATTCACCTATTAGCTGTTTGATTTTTTCAGGGTTATCAGCCAAGTCCTCTAATATTTTTATCTTATCGCCAGAGATAAATAAATAGGGCTTATCATAATAAAAATAACTTGTAGCTATACTTGTTGTGAGGTCCGAGGCTCTTTCTTTGGAATACTGGGATTTAGCCAGTTGTTTTTTATAGTCTCTCAGAGCCAGATCAATTATCTCCGGGTCTATCCCTTCACGAGCGACCTCTCTCATCTTGGCATCCATCAACTTTCTAAATTCAGCGACCTCTTCTTTTTTTGCTCCCTGGATAAGGTAGTATCCTCTAGGCTGGATAGTGCTGTCATTATACAGTCCAAAACTACCACTAATTTTTTTATCCACAAATAATTTTTTCAATGGGGAGATCTCGTAGTCAGCCAATAGGGATGTTATGAACATAAGCTCTGGCAGAGGTGTCTTAGGTTTCATAAGGGTTCCATAGATATAGATATTTGGTGATCCCTTAGGGGCTGGATAACTCTCGTTGTGAAACTCGTCTTTTAACTGTGTATTCTGAGTCTCTATTGCAGCGACCTCTGTCTTGTCATACTGGCTGTAATATTCATCTAATTTAGCGAGTTTTTTCTCTATATCCAGCTTTCCTGCTAAGACTGCAATGGAATTAGAAGGGGTATAGTATTTTTTATGAGTTTTTATGAGGTGATCTAAATCCAGATTAGGGATGCTGCTGGGTAATCCTCCAGAAGAAAATCTGTAGTTAGCCATAGGATCCGGATACATCAGTCTGTTCATTCTAAAGGACAGGTTTCTATATGGATTGGAAAAAGCTCCCTTCATCTCGTTGTAGACAATCCCGTTTATGACTAATTCATCGTTATTTGGGTTTCTGTCATATCTCCATCCCTCTCTTTTCAGGGTGTTTTCATCTTCTAATACCAACGGATTGAAAACAGCATCTAAGTAGATATCCAGCAGATTATTAAAGGATTTTGGTTCCACTGCTGAAAATGGATAGACTGTATAGTCCTGTCCGGTCATGGCATTTAAAAATGACGGGATATTTTTGGTATCCAGTTCATAGAATAGATTTTTATCGGGATATTTTTTTGACCCCTGTAAAACAGCATGTTCAAATACATGATTTACGCCGCTGTCATCTATTACAGGAGTTTTAAATGCAATGCCAAAAACTTTTTCAGGGGATTGGTCGTCTAAATAAATAACACGAGCACCTGTCTTTATATGTTCATAGATATAACTTGTAGCTCCTAAATTTTTAACCTCTCTCGTTTCGATGAGTTTAAAGGTTTCTTTTTCCTCTTCTTTCTTACCGCAAGAGATGAGGAAAGAAAGGGTCATAAGTATTATCAGTAATTTCATAGTGCCTCCATTTGTATATATTTTAAAGAATTACTAGAAGTTTACACTATATTGAATGTAATAACAAATTTTCGGATAGGATAGTGGGAAATAGGGTATAATAAATTGAGATAATTTTTAATTCGCCATAGGCGGTCGGGAGGTAAAAGATGATAAGGATAATATTACTGATAGCGGGAGCATTAATTTTTACCTCTTGTTATAAGGTGGATAATAGGACCTATAAAGCAACAGGGTATAATGAAAGGGTTAAATTTATAATACTCCACTATACAGCGGTTGATACAGAAAGATCTATTAGAACCCTGACTCAGGGAGAGGTAAGTGCTCATTATCTGGTGACGGATAAAAGATGGGATTCCATATATCAATTGGTTCCCGTTGAAAAAAGGGCATGGCATGCAGGCCAGAGTGAATTCGGAGGTAGAACCAACCTAAATGACAGCTCCATAGGGATAGAGGTAGTCAACAAGGGATATAAAAAAACAATTGCAGACCTGGACACGGAGAATGAAGTTAAAAATATAGCCAACAGGGAGTTTTATCCCTATGAGGATTACCAGATAAAAAAAATAGGAAGACTCCTCCAGGAGTTGGTGAAAGAATATAAGATATCCCCTAAAAATATCTTGGGGCATTCAGATGTAGCACCTGCGAGAAAACAAGATCCGGGGCCCATGTTTCCATGGGAGCACCTCTATAGGAAATATGGTGTGGGAGCCTGGTATAATGCGGCAGATTTTCAGAAATTCTATGATCAGGATCTATACGAAAAATATAGTGAAGCAGATATTCAGATGGAACTCAAAAGATATGGGTATGGACTTGATATAAATGGGGAAAAAGATGGAACGACCATAAAGGTTATAGGAGCTTTTCAGGCTCATTTCAGGCCGGCTAAGGTGACTGGGGAGATGGACCTGGAGACCTTTGCAATCTTGAAAGCACTCAATGAAAAGTATGATTGAGGAATAAGTAAAAGATGAAAAAAGAAAACCTTAGACACGGATTATACAAAATATCTTTATTTAGCAGAAAGGTGTGTAATTCAAAAATAATCTGTGATAATTAGGTGATCTGAGAAGAGAGATCAGGGTAGTTAGTTTTTTAGGGTTCTTTATTCATGGAAAAAAAATGATAAATATGGTAAAATATGCAGATATTATAAGGAACTCAGAGGAGGATCAGGGCTGATATGGAAACTAATAAATTGATAATAAACGGGGTATTTTATGTGATACTCACGACTTTTTTTATTTTCTTATGGTTAAAAGAGAAAAAAGTAGTAGCAAAGATAAGAGTTTATAGAGACAGATTTTCAGAATTTATAATTAAAAAGTTAAATATAAGATCTAAAGGTGCAAAAAAAGGAATAAAAATAACTGTTAATATCACTGAAGCCGTAGGGTCGGCATTAATCTTAGTGCTTATAATTCAAAAATTTTATTTGGGAAATTTTTTAGTGCCTACAGGGTCTATGATTCCGACTATTGTTCCAAAGGATAGATTATTTGGGAATATGGTGATCTATAAGTTTACCGAACCTTCAAGGGAAGATATAATCGTATTCAAGGAACCTGTGGGAAATAAGGTACTGTATACAAAAAGACTTATGGGCTTGCCTGGTGAGACTGTAGAGATCTATGGTGAAAGGCTGGTAATAGACGGTAATCAGATAACTGACAGGAGGTACTCCAACTTAGGAGAATTGGGATATAATCAGTGGATAATTCCTAAAAAAGGAGACAAACTTATTATAATTCCCATGGAAAATTACAGTGAAGTATTCAAACAAAATAATGTAGATATAGCCGAAGTACAAAAATTGCTGTTAGATACCCCAGGGGCACTGGCTAAGGTATTGCCAGAGGTAGATTTTTATATAAATGGTAAAAAGACAGGGATGATACTGGATTATATCCATGACGAAGAGGTGCTAAAAAAGTTATTGGCTGGAGAAACTGTAGAAACTACCATACCTGAGGATTATTTCTTGGCCTTAGGAGATAATACTGATTATAGTTCTGATTCTAGATTTTGGGGATTTGTAGCCCAACACAGGATTGAAGGAAAAGCTTTTGTGCGATTCTGGCCCTTAAACAGGATCGGGTTGTTGAAATAAAAAAGAATATTTTTAGCTACCAATAAACACTAATTATCAGTTAATAAAAATTAAAAATGACTCTTTCTGTCCTGTCGGACATCTTCCTCTTCGTAAAAGGAAGAACTGAAAAAAATGGACGCGGATGACACTAATAAAAAATTCTGTGAACCTCTTTGATCTCTGTGCCACTGTGTTGATAGCTTTTCTTTGTAAGACTTCGTGTAATTCGTGACAAAAAAGTATATATATAAGGAGTAGGGTAAAAAAATGATAGAGATAAGAGAGGTAGAAGAGAATGAATTGATGGATCTTTTTGACATAGAGCAAATTTCCTTTAAAAACAGTTATAGGATATCAACTCTGGCTGATCTGTATGGAAATCCATCCTATAAATTTTTAGGAATTTTTAATAGAAAGAGACTGGCAGGTTATATCATCTTGCTGGACAGTATAGATGTATATGAAGTTATAAAGATAGCTGTTTCTCCTAACTATAGAGGTAGGGGGCTGGGAAAAAAACTTCTGAGTTTTGTATTGGGAGACCTGGATAAAAACCTGATGTTGGAAGTCAGAGTATCCAATGGGACAGCGATCAATCTTTATGAAAGTCTGGGATTTGAAAAAATCAATATCCGAAAGGGATATTATGGTGATACAGGGGAAGACGGCATAGTATATTTGTTTACTAAATAAAATTAATCACGAACTAAAAACTTATAACTAAAAACTTATAACTAAAAACTAAAATTTTGACACAGATATCACAGATAAAAAAGATTAACACAGTGGGAACTCCTACTGTCCATTCGGACATCTCCCTCGATTGACGAGTACGAAAAATTTACTTTTAATAAAAGTGAATTTTACAATGTCATCAAGAGGGAGAACAGAAGAGAGAGTTCTGAAAATCTATAGTGATCTGTGTAAGAAAAAAAGGTTTTAGTTTCGCGAGAAGCGATTGGAGTAAAGAATGGAATATAAATTTATAGAAGATAAAGACGTAATAGAATTTGCAGAAAAGCATCTGCATCTTTCATATTCTACTGAAAAAGAGGTAGGAGAATTTTTTAAGGAATTAAAAAATATAAAGGGTATAAATTTTTTAGACTTTATAAGTGAGATGGGGATAGAGTTAAAAAATAACAGGAAGCACGATACAGTGAAATTTTTAAAGATCATAAGAGAATACAGGAATCCCATTATGAATAGGGCTATGAATAAGGTAAAGGGGTTGTCTAATTCCATAAAAGCTAAGGGATTAACAGTGGAAATACCTAAAAATTTAGAGGGAGACACACTAACTTTAACTTGGACCATCAAATCCGAGGAAGATGTAGAAAAAATAATGTGTCACCTGGAAAAAAAGAAGGAAGAAATAAAAAGTTTAATAACTACCATAAAATGTGGTGGATAAAAATATATTAGGAGATGAAGAGAAGAATGATGAATGTGTATTCAAACCCGTTAGTAGAGAGATATGGATCTAAAGAGATGTTAGAAAACTTTTCACCGAATAAGAAATTTTCAAGCTGGAGAAGGCTTTGGATTGCTTTGGCAGAATCAGAAAAAGAATTAGGATTGAATATAACCGATGAACAGATAGCAGAGATGAAAAAATATGTGAATGACATCAACTACGATGTTGCAGCTAAGAGAGAATTAGAGGTAAGACATGATGTAATGGCTCATGTACATGCATTTGGTGTACAGGCACCAAAAGCTGCACCAATTATCCATCTGGGAGCGACTTCTGCTTATGTAGGGGATAATACGGATTTAATTCAAATAAAAGACGGATATGAGATCTTAAAGAAGAAGTTTGTAAATATATTTAAAAATATGTCTGATTTCGCAATGGAATACAAAGATCTTCCTACCCTGGGATTTACACATTTCCAAGCTGCACAGTTGACTACAGTAGGGAAAAGAACTACATTATGGTTACAAAGTTTAATGTTGGATTTTGAAGAGCTGGAATTCAGAATGGAAAATATGAGATTCAGAGGAGTGAAGGGAACAACTGGAACTCAGGCTAGTTTCGAAGAGTTATTCAATGGGGATTATGATAAGGTAAAGCAGCTTGATATCATGGTTTCTAAAAAATTAGGTTTTGACAGAAGATTTATGGTAACTGGCCAGACTTATGACAGGAAAATAGATTCAGAAACATTGAACTTATTATCGAATATAGCTCAAACAGCTCATAAATTGACTAACGACATCAGGTTATTACAACATCTAAAGGAAATAGAGGAACCATTTGGAAAGAAACAAATCGGATCTTCAGCTATGGCATACAAGAGAAACCCGATGAGAAGTGAGAGAATATCATCGTTAGCAAAATTCGTAATAGCTATGCAGCAGAGTACAGCTATGACAGCAGCTACCCAGTGGTTTGAAAGAACATTGGATGACTCAGCAAATAAGAGATTATCTGTACCCCAGGCATTTTTAGCAGTGGATTCAATCTTGGTAATTATGCAAAACATTTTCGATGGAATGGTAGTGTATCCAAAGATGATAGAAAAGAGAATCATGTCTGAGCTGCCGTTTATGGCAACTGAATATATCATCATGGAAGGGGTAAAAAATGGTGGAGACAGGCAGGAACTGCATGAAAGAATAAGAGAACATTCCATGGAAGCTGGGAAACAAGTTAAGATAGAAGGAAAAGAGAACGATCTTATTGAAAGAATCTTAGCTGATGAATATTTTAATATAGACAAAGAAAAATTAATAAAAATCTTAGATCCTAAAAACTTTATTGGATTTGCTCCTCAACAAACAGTGGAATTTATAGAGGAAGAGATCAACCCAATCATAAAAAAATATGAGCACTTACTTGGAATGGAAGCTGGCTTAAGAGTATAGTTGTGAAAAGAAATAAAAAAAACGAAAATAAAAAGAGAGAGCTTTATTTAGTGGCCTTTGTGCTGCTAGCTCTCTATTTTTCGTTGTTTGAAACTATAATTCCAAAACCCTTTCCATGGATGAAATTGGGGTTAGCTAATTTAGCTACGATAATAGTTTTAGTAAAATTTGGAAAAAAAATGGCCTTTGAGGTTTTATTTTTAAGAGTTCTTATTCAGGGAATGATGATAGGAACCCTGTTTACCCCGGGATTTTTTATAAGTTTGATATCCGGAGTAATAAGTACAGGGGCCATGTGTTTTTTATATGGTTTAAAAAAACATGTAAGTCTTGTGGCAATAAGTATTTTTTCAGCTCTCACTCATAATATAGTACAATTAATAGTGGTGTATTTCCTCTTATTCAGGAGTGTTGATATTATGGGAAGATCCATATTGATATTTATAATGATATTTTTAGGGATAGGGGTTGTTTCAGGGGGAATAATAGGAGTTATAGCCAGCAGATTGAAATTACGGGAGGGGTAATTCATGAATTACCCGTACAGGAAAGAGAAAAATACAGGGGGATACAATATGCAAAAGAGAAAGTATTTTGGAACAGACGGGATAAGGGGAGAAGCCAACAGGGAATTAACAGTGGATATAGCCATGAGATTAGGTTATGCCCTGGCTTATTATTTAAAGAAAAAAAACCCGGATAAAAAAAAGATAAATGTAGTTATCGGAAGTGACACCAGAATATCCGGATATATGTTGAGGTCTGCTCTAATGGCAGGATTATCTTCTATGGGTGTTCATATTACCTATGTAGGAGTGCTGCCAACTCCAGGTGTAGCATACCTTACTCAAATAAAATCAGCTGATGCAGGAATAATGATTTCAGCTTCTCATAATCCGGCTAAGGATAACGGGATAAAGATATTCAGGAGTAATGGAACGAAGCTGCCGGATGAGATAGAGTTAGAGTTGGAAGTTTTAATGGACAGCTATGAGGAGATCTCAAAGGAATGTGTAGCAGGAGATAAAGTGGGGAAGGTACTTATGGAAGATGATGACTTTTTCCTATATAGAGACTTCTTATTATCTACTGTAAAGGGAGATTTTTCAGGGATGAAAATAATCTTAGATGCAGCCAATGGGGCAGCCTTTGAATTGGCTAGGTCAGTATTTTCAAGATTAGGAGCAGAGATAGTATCTATAAATGACCTGCCCAATGGAACGAATATAAATGTAAATTGCGGGTCAACTCATCCAGAAATTTTAGCTAAAGTTGTAGTGGGGTACAGTGCAGACCTGGGATTGGCCTATGATGGAGATGCTGACAGGCTGATGGCAGTGGATAAATTCGGGAATATAATAGATGGAGATAAGATCATATCTATATTGGCTTTAAATTTAAAAGAAAAAGATGAGTTGAATAATAATAAGGTAGTGACTACTGTCATGAGTAATATGGGGTTTGAAAAATACCTGGAAAATAAAGGGATTACTTTAGTGAGAGCTAATGTAGGAGACAGATATGTAATAGCTAAGATGAAGGAGCAGGGATTAAATCTCGGAGGGGAACAATCGGGGCATATAATAATGTCGGATTATAACACTACAGGAGACGGAGTTTTAGTATCTTTAAAATTAGTAGAAGCACTCCGTGACTGTGGTAAATCTATAGATGAATTGGTATCAGGTATAGTTGACTGGCCGCAAATTTTAGTTAACGTAAGGGTAGAAAACTCCAAGAAAAATACCTGGAATGAGAATAGTGTAATAAAAGAAATCATAAAGATAAAGGAAAAAGAGATGGACGGGTTAGGAAGGGTATTAGTCAGAACTTCTGGGACGGAACCTTTGGTTAGAGTCATGGTAGAGGGAAAGGATAAAACTCAGGTAGATTCAGTAGCGGAAGAGATAGCACAAGTGGTAAAAAAAGAATTGGGATAACTAAAGACTGAGAGCTTAAAATTCTAAATATTTAGACGCTGACTTGAAACGACTTTGGAAAAGAAGACTCTTTACGACAAAATCAAATAAGAAAGTTTGGTTTTGTCTGTATTTAAACGTCAGATTTTAGTCTGCGTCAAGGCTTTTAAATTTATAAAAAAGAGGATGATGAATATGTATAAAAATTTTTCCAAAGTATACGATATAATGATGGAATATGCAGATTATGATGGATGGAAGGATATCATCGAAGAAAAGATAGAAAGATATGGAGATGCTCCTAAAACTATCTTAGATTTAGGGTGTGGGACAGGAGAAGTCCTCCTCAGATTACTCCCTAATTATGAGATGACAGGTGTGGATCTGTCTAAAGAGATGGTGGAGATAGCCAATAGAAAGATAGATGCGGCATCATTTTATGTGCAGGATATGAGGGAGTTAAAATTAGATAAAAAACATGATGTTGTTATCTCTCTTTTCGATACGGTAAATCATTTGATCTCCATGGAAGGGCTGAAGAAAACTTTTTCCAGTGTGTGGAAAAACTTAAATGAAGATGGATTGTATATCTTTGATGTAGTAACCAGGGAACTCATGGATGAGATGTTTCCAGGAGGAAACTTTATAGATGACAGGGGAGATATAATGATCATCTGGGAGCACGAGGAGGATATGGAGGAAGGGGTAGATTATGTGGATACCACTTTCTTTGTGAAACAGAAAAATGGGATGTTTAAAAAGATAACAGAGGAATATGTAAAGAAGATATTTACTGTAGATGAGATAATGAATACTGCCAAAGAGGCAGGGTTCCAGGTAGTGGAAGTAGAAGAAAACTCAGAATTAGCAGGGGAAAGAATATTCTTTACATTGAAAAAATAACTAAAAACTTAGCCACCAAAGGACACTGATAATTAAGAACAGAGATCTGGGGAATTTAACCGCGAATTACGCTAATAACACGAAAGATATTCGTATCTCTCTTATTCAGATTATAATCTGCGTTCTATAGATTTTATAATAATTCATGCAATTCGTGACAAAAAAGACTTCTGTGCTGTAACTATAAAAAATTATAAAATTGGTGTAGATTGGTGGCAAAGTAAGTATTTCCCCGATTGACGAGTACGAAAAAATTATATTTAGTAAATATGATTTTTACGATGTCAAAGGAGAGAGTGTGATTAAAGGGAGAAAAAATGGAAAAAAACAGAAAAAATATCATGATGATATCATATATCATGTTTGCGTATATGGGGATAGCTTTTTTATCCCAGGGATCTTTAAAATTAGAGATGGCAGGCAGCTTTGGAATAACTACATCTAAATTACAATATTTATTCACGGTATTTTCAACGGCAAGTATGGTTACGGTAATCGCCAATAAGGTATTTTTAGAGAGAGTTCCACTGAGGGTGGAGGTTATTTTGTCCAGTGTGTTTATATTGGTTGGAACATTTTTTATGATTTTGACAAAAAATATAAATATATTCATGGTGGGATTAATACTGTCAGGCTTGGGGATAGGAATATATATATCTTTGGGGAGTTATTTGATTATGAATACATTTACCGAAGATAGAACCGGAAAACTTAATTTTCTGCATTTTTCATATTCTATAAGTGCAGTAATAACTCCTATTGTAGCAGCGGCATTGATTGGAATAAATCTCAGCTGGAATATGGTGTATACTATACTTTTAATTTTGGTAATTGCAGTTATTCTTTTAGCTCTCAAGACAAATTTTGATGGTGTGATCCATAAAAAAGAAGACAATGAAAATAATCGTGATTCAATTAAATGGGATCTTAAGGTATATTTATCGGCATGGATGCTTTTCTTATATGTTTTTACAGAGATGATATTTTCATATTGGATAGTGGAATATATGGTGAATCAAGGTGCTCATGGGGGAGAAGCCAAGGTATCCCTTTCAATATTTTGGTTATTTATAGCAGGAGGAAGATTGCTGACCGGTAAATTAGGCCATAAATTTAAGGTGAATAATATAGTTATAACTTTATTAATCGTGGCTTTGACATCGTATTTTACTCTGATGCTGGTTTCAGGGGTTTGGATCACCTATATCTTCGTAGGTCTTTTGGGGCTGGGATTTTCCAGTCTATATCCATCTATCATAGCTTTAGGAACCGAGGGAAGAAAAAATATAAGCCCCAGTCTGATGACCTTTATAATGACCTCCGGATCTGTAGGAGGGATAATATATTCTCCCATCTCCGGATGGGTAAATAGTAATTTTGATGTGGCGGCAACTGTGGGAATAGGGGTAATAACCACTGTATTGATGCTGTCTATATCACTTTATTTGAAATTTAAAAAATATAATGACTAAATATTAATAACAAGAGGTCTAAAATTTTTGAGTTTTCCGAGTAAAAACGTTTACATTTTGCACATTATATGATAAAATTTTTAGTGAAATTAATAACTTTGAAAATGTATATAAGTCTTTACTGTAGCAAAAACGGAAATAAAAGCAAAAAAAAGTATAAATTTAATGGAAAATTAAGAATTTAAATGAAAAAACAATACTAATGTATTATTATTATAACAAGAAAGGTTTAAATATATATACCTTGACACAATCGACCGGCAGGTAGTAAAGTATTTGTATGGAAATCTCAGTGGGAGGATATGGATATGGGCAGCAAAAATGACATATTTTATTACTTATCTTTACTCACTCAATTGGGATTCACTATAATATTTAGTATTCTGATATGTATTTTTATCTATAAAGTAATTGCAAAATTTATAGGTGAAAATATATTTTTATTTGTTTTTTTTATTATATTAGGTGTTGTAGGGGGATTTTATAATGCTTACCGCCTCATAATGAAAAAAAAATAACTTTGTTTTAAGCACAATTTGAGTCTATAAAAAGATTGACTTTATAGCAAAAAATAGAGTAAATTTTATAGGGTGGAAATAAATAAAAAACGAGGTAGAATAATGGGAAAAGAATTAAAAATACTCATAAGAAATAGTGTGATAACATCGGCATTGATACTTATATACGGGATAGTAACTTTGGATAAATTAGTGCTGCTGGCTATGTTCGGAGGCTCCTTAGTTTCCCTTCTGACTCTATATATGACCATAAGGGATGCAGAAGTTTCTGTCCACAGTTCAAACGCTAATAAAATAACGATATTAGGATACACTAAAAGGTATTTTGTATATGGTATATTTTTATATATAATGGCTAAATTTTTAGGATTTAGCGGTATTGTAATGGGAGGAATGGGACTTTTAAATGTTAAGTTCAACATATTATTATTTGGTGTTAATGGATTTATAAATAAATTGAAACACAGATTAAAAAATTAACTTCATGAAAGGAGGGTAGTTTTACTATGAGTAAGAAACCAATGAGTTTTAAAGTCTTTGCAGGGGTAGCAATAGCAGTAGCAGTAGTTATAAACTTTATATTAAAAGTTGCTGTGAAAGCTGGAGCAGTAAGTATACTTACGCCACCACTAGTTGAAGGACCGAAGGTAGTATTTTTTATACCGACTCCTCATAAATTTTCGTTCGCTATGGAAATGGCAAATGGAGGATATGGGATTCCAGTAACGATTACAGTTGTAACAACCTGGGTATTGATAGCTTTATTTTTCCTATTTTTTAATTGGGGATTAAAGAATCTTGAGATGGTACCAGGAAAAAAACAGGCATTTTTCGAAACATTATATGATGTGTATGATGGTTTAGTGACACAGATGTTTGGTAGAAGAGGAAGGGAATTTGTAGTGTATATATCAGCTTTAATAAGTTTTATAGCTATATCTAATATTACATCATTTTTTCCAATTCCAGGATTCAGCACAGTAAATGGACAGCTTGTTATATCTCCATTACTGAGATCTCCATCGGCAGATATCAACACGACATTAGGGCTAGCTCTAATAACAACTTACATGTTTGTATCAATGGCAGTCAAAGAACAAGGGATAAAAGGATATACAAAAGGATTGTGTGAACCAATTCCAGTTATGTTACCGATGAACTTAATCGGAGAATTAGCTAAACCAACTAATATCTCTATGCGTTTGTTTGGTAATGCATTTGCAGGTATGGTAATCATGGGACTGTTATATATGGCAGCACCAGTAGTAGTACCGGCACCATTACATCTATACTTTGATCTATTTCAAGGTCTAGTACAAAGTTTCGTATTTACCATGTTAACAATGGTATATATTCAAGGATCATTAGCAGAAGATGAATACAGAATTTAAAGTTTCGTATACACTATGTTCCAGAGATCAACGGCAACAAAAGACTAAGCAATAACAAAAATTATTTATAAAAAAATTTCAGGAGGTAAAAAATTATGGATATGATGACAGCAAAAACAATAATATTAGCAGCTTCAGCTTTAGGTGCTGGGTTAGCAATGATCGCAGGATTAGGGCCAGGAATAGGAGAAGGTTATGCAGCAGGTAAAGCAGTAGAATCAGTAGCAAGACAACCAGAAGCTAAAGGAGATATCATCTCTACAATGGTAATGGGTCAAGCAATCTCAGAATCAACTGGTATCTACTCATTAGTAATCGCTTTAATATTATTATACGCAAATCCATTCATCGGATTATTAGGATAAACTAACTTGAATCTAATAGATAGGTTTTAGATTAAATTTCTAAGAGAGGAGGTAGTTAGTTTGAACGAGACAATCATGCCAGCAGTAGGTATAGATATTAATCTATTTTGGCAAATAATAAACTTTGTTATACTTATTTTTGTTTTCAAGAAATATTTTCATAAACCATTGAATGATTTCTTAGAAACAAGAAGAGAAAAAATAGCAGGAGAATTAACTCACGCTAAAAAGGATAGGGAAGCAGCGGCTAGCTTAAATGAACAAGCAGCCATGACAAGAAAGACAGCAAAATTAGAAGCTAACAAGATAATAACTATGGCAGAAAAAAAGGCTGAAGACAGAAAAGAACATATTCTTAAAGAAACACACGCTACTAGAGAAAAGATGATAGCAACAGCAGAAGCTGATATCGCTAAGATGAAATCTCAAGCTAGAAAAGAACTGCAGGTTGAAGCTACTAAGTTGGCAGCGACATTAGCTGAAAAGATGATCAATGAAAAGATGAATAATGAACTAGGAGGAAACTTACTAGACCAATTCATTGATGAGGTAGGGGATACTAAATGATAGGGGCTAAAGTAGGAAAAAGATATGCTGTAGCAATTTACGATATTGCTGCAGGAGAAAATAAAGTAACTGAAGTCTATGAAACTCTTAATTCTATTATGGAAACATATTTAAATGATGTAGAGTTTAAAAATTTAGTAGCTCATCCGCTTATTTCAAAAGAAGATAAGAAAAACTTTGTAAATAAAGTATTTCCTGCCTTGGATGAAGTTGAGATGGATATAGTAGATTACTTAATTGATAAAGACAGACTACTAGACATTAGATCTATTGTAGCAGAGTTTTTAAAAATCTATTATGAAAAAAATCAAATAGTAGATGTAGAAGCTACCTTTGCGTTAGAACCTAGTGAAGTACAAAAAGAAAATCTAATTAAAAAATTAGAAACAAAAACAGGTAAAAAAATAAACTTAACTGTAAAGATAGACAGCTCTATTATCGCAGGTGGAATCCTTAAAATTGGGGACGAAATTACAGACGGTAGTATCAAGAGGCAACTAGAAACTTTATGGAAAAAATAGTGGTAGGAGGTGTACTAGTTGAAAATTAGACCGGAAGAGATCAGTTCTATTATAAGGACTGAGATCGAAAATTATAAAAAATCTTTAGATATAAAAACTTCAGGATCTGTAGTAGAAGTTGGAGACGGAATTGCTAGAATATACGGTTTAAGCAATGCAAAAGCCGGAGAATTATTAGAATTTCCAAATGGTGTAAGAGGATTGGTTCAAAACCTTGAGGAAAATAACGTAGGTGCGGTACTTTTAGGAGACGCAACTGCAGTTAAAGAAGGGGATGAAGTAAGAGCTACAGGAGAAATAGCATCTGTTCCAGCAGGAGAGGCGTTATTAGGAAGAGTAGTAAATGCACTAGGAGATCCAATAGATGGTAAAGGTGAAATAAAAGCCGAAACTAGAATGAATATAGAGAAAAAAGCTACAGGTATCATCCAAAGAAAACCTGTACATGAGCCAATGCAAACTGGAATCAAGTCAATAGACGGAATGGTTCCAATCGGTAGAGGACAAAGAGAACTTATAATCGGAGATAGACAAACTGGTAAAACAGCAGTAGCTATCGATACAATTATAAATCAAAAAGGTACTGGAGTTAAGTGTGTTTACGTAGCAATTGGTCAAAAAAGATCGACTGTAGTAAATATAGTTAAAAAGTTAGAGGATGCAGGAGCTATGGATAACACAATCGTAGTAGCAGCAACAGCATCTGAAGCAGCTTCATTACAATATATTGCACCATATGCTGGTGTAGCAATGGCAGAATACTTCTCAGAAAAGGGAGAGCACGTTTTAATCATCTATGATGATCTTACAAAACATGCCATCGCTTACAGAGAAATGTCATTATTATTAAAGAGACCACCAGGCAGAGAAGCATATCCTGGAGACGTTTTCTATCTACATAGTAGATTATTGGAGAGAGCGGCTAAATTATCTGATGAGATGGGAGCTGGATCAATTACAGCCTTACCGATCATCGAAACTCAAGCAGGAGACGTAGCAGCATATATCCCGACAAACGTAATCTCGATTACAGACGGGCAAATATTCCTGACTACAGACCTATTTAATGCAGGACAAAGACCGGCAGTTGACGCAGGAATATCTGTATCAAGGGTTGGAGGAGCGGCTCAAATTAAGGCTATGAAGCAGGTAGCTTCTAAAGTTAAATTAGAGTTATCTCAATACAATGAAGTATTATCTTTCTCACAATTTGGTTCTGACCTGGATAAGGCAACTAAAGCTCAGTTAGAAAGAGGACATAGAATCATGGCAATGTTAAAGCAGGCTCAATATAGACCGTATAAAGTAGAGGAGCAAGTAATCTCATTCTACTCTGTAACTAAAGGTCATTTAGATTCAATTGAATTAGAAGATATCGCTAGATTTGAAACTGATTTAATAGCTGATTTAAGAAATAATTCTACTATTTTAGATGAAATAGCAGAAAAGCAAGCTTTAGACAAAGATTTAGAAGCTAAGATAGACAAGGCTATATCAGAATTTAAAGCAAATTTTAGTTAAGTGAGGTGAGATTGTGGCTGCGAATATTAAAGAAATAAAGAGCAGGATCAAAGGAGTACAATCTACCCATAAAATAACTAAGGCAATGGAAGTTGTTTCTTCTACGAAATTCAAGAGATACTCTAAATTAGTAGGAGAATCAAGACCTTATTCAGAGGCCATGGATGGAATATTACGTAATATTGCAACTGGGATAAAGAATGAGAAAAATTCTTTGTTTGATGGAAAAGCTGAAGTTAAGAAGATAGGAGTTGTACTTATGACTTCTGACAGAGGACTTTGCGGGGGATTTAATTCCCAGGCAAATAAAGCTCTGGAAAGACTAAAGGCTGAAAATCCAGATAAGAAAGTTTCAATAATTGCCGTGGGTAAAAAAGGTAGAGATTATTGTAAAAAAAGAGATTATGATTTGAAGGGTGAATATATCCAATTAATTCCAGAAAGTATGTTTGAAAAAGCAAAAGAAATCAGTGAAAATATCGTTGATTTTTATTTGGAAGATATATTTGATGAAGTATATATCATTTATTCAAAATTTGTTTCAGCTGTAAGTTCGGATCTTACGACAAAAAGACTTATTCCTATTGAAAAAGTAGAGAGTGAATCCAATGAGCCGTACATCTTTGAACCATCAGCAGAATATATATTATCGACATTGTTGCCTAAATATCTAAATATAGTATTATATCAAGCTATATTAGATAATACAGCAAGTGAGCATGCAGCTAGAAAAACTGCCATGAAAAATGCAACAGACAATGCCGATGAATTAGTAGGAAGTTTAACTCTGCAATTTAACAGAGCTAGACAAGCTGCCATAACACAAGAAATTGCGGAAATCGTAAGTGGATCACTGGCACAGCAATAATAATAAAAGAGGAGGAGAACTTTGGAAAATAAAGGAACTCTTATACAGATAATAGGACCTGTAGTAGACGTAAAGTTCCCAGGAGATTTACCAAAAATCTATAACGCTATCAAGATAGAGTTAGAAGATGGTAAGACTCTAGTTGCAGAAGTTCAACAGCATTTAGGAAATAATGTTGTAAGAGCCGTTGCAATGGATGGAACAGATGGTTTACAAAGGGGAATGAAGGTAACAGATACTGGAGCAGCTATAACTATTCCAGTAGGAAGAGCAGTATTAGGTAGAATCTTAAACGTATTAGGCGAGCCAATCGATGAAGCAGGAGAAGTAAGTGCTGAAGAGACAGCTCCTATACATAGAGATGCACCAAACTTTGAGGATCAAGGAACAGGGGTAGAAATTCTTGAGACTGGAATCAAAGTAGTAGACTTATTGGCACCATACTTAAAAGGTGGAAAAATCGGTCTATTTGGAGGAGCAGGAGTAGGAAAAACTGTACTTATCATGGAACTTATCAATAACATTGCCAAGGGACATGGAGGACTTTCTGTATTCGCAGGAGTAGGAGAAAGAACAAGAGAAGGTAGAGACTTATTTGATGAAATGACTGAATCAGGAGTTTTAGATAAAACTTCATTAGTTTATGGTCAAATGAACGAACCGCCTGGTGCAAGACAAAGGGTTGCATTAACTGGTCTTACAGTAGCTGAGCATTTTAGAGATAAGGAAGGTCAAGATGTATTATTCTTTATCGATAATATCTTTAGATTTACTCAAGCAGGATCAGAGGTATCAGCGCTATTAGGAAGAATGCCTTCAGCAGTTGGATACCAGCCAAACTTAGCAAGTGAGATGGGATCTCTTCAAGAGAGAATCACATCTACAAAAACTGGATCTATCACTTCGGTTCAAGCGGTATACGTACCTGCCGATGACCTTACTGACCCGGCTCCAGCAACAACATTTGCCCATCTAGATGCAACAACAGTTTTATCTAGAAGAATCGCATCGTTAGGAATCTACCCGGCGGTAGACCCGCTAGATTCTACATCTAGAGTACTTGATCCGCAAGTTGTAGGTCATGAACACTATAAAGTAGCTAGAGATGTACAAGAAGTATTACAAAGATATAAAGAACTTCAGGATATCATCGCAATCTTAGGAATGGATGAATTATCTGATGAAGATAAATTAGCGGTAAGTAGAGCTAGAAAGATCGAAAGATTCTTCTCTCAACCATTTGCTGTTGCAGAGCAATTTACTGGAATGTCCGGTAAATATGTACCTGTAAAAGATACTATTAAAGGATTTAAAGAGATCTTGGATGGAGTACATGATGACTTACCTGAGCAAGCTTTCCTATATGTAGGTAGTATAGAAGAAGCTATCGCAAAGGGAAGAGACGTAATGAAGGGGGAATAAGATATGGCGACTTTTAAATTAGAAGTTATAACTCCTCTGAAAAAAGTATTAGAAATGGAAGTTGAAAGGGTAATTTTGAGAACTTCTGAGGGTGACATGGGTATATTAGCAAAACATGCTCCTTTAGTTGCAGAATTAGCTGTAGGAGAGATGAAGATAAATTCTGAAGGTACTGAGGAGAAATTCTTTGTAGCCGGTGGTTTTTTGGAGATCTCCAAAGATAGAACTTTAGTCCTGGCTGATGAAGCTATCAATATCAAGGATATTGATGTGGAAGTAGCTAGAAAAGAAGCAGAATTAGCTAAACAAAAGTTAGCTAAGTTAAAAGAGGACAGAGATATTGCGGTAACGCAAAAAGCTCTGCAATCAGCTTTGACTAAGATAGGAATGGTAGAAAATAGATAGATTTAAAATAAAAGGAAAGGTGCCACGGCATCTTTCCTTTTTTTATTATCTAGGAAATTATAAATTTGAATATTTGTAAAAAAGAAGAAATTTAGTTGGATGGTAAAGAATTTTTAGAGGAAAAATTACTTTTAGGAAATAAATGAATAAAAAAATGTATATAAAAAGGGGCTTAGAAAATAAGCTTCTTCGAAAATATTAAGTTGTAAAAATTTAAGAATAATGTAAATCTCCATATTTTTTATGATGAAAAGAAGTTAGCTTCATTTCGGTAAAACAATTAGGACAAATCAATGGATCTTTTCCATAAATTTTAAAAATACGTTCTCTCCAAGTTAAAGGAATGATAGCAG
>NZ_QUAJ01000035.1 GCF_003391055.1 Psychrilyobacter piezotolerans | reverse complement strand
TTATATACATTTTTTTATTCATTTATTTCCTAAAAGTAATTTTTCCTCTAAAAATTCTTTACCACCCAACTAAACTTCTTCTTTTTTACAAATATTCAAATTTATAATTTCCTAGATAATAAAAAAAGTCGTGAAACTCACGACTTTTTTTAAATTGATACTCCTACCTTCATTTCATCAATATTGATTTATTAAATCTTTCAGAACTTTCTCCTTGTTTTCCTCCAATGTCGCGATTTTTAAAATAAATGATATATAATCATTTATTTTAAATGCGAATAAAGACAGAGGATATAGCTAGAATAAAAGCCAGGAGGAAGTTCTCTTATTTTTGTTGAATTTCATCGGAAAGAATTACTAAGTCCCATTCAAACAACTCGCACCTATATAGGTTTCTTTTTATTAAAGGATCATTATTAGCAATTTCTTTTGCTTCTGTTAGGTCTTTGGCTTGAAAAATCATCATTCCACCATCTGCATTTGAGAATCCACCACCAATAAAATATCTCTTAGATGCAACCTCACTTAAATATTTAATATGATCATTAAAATCATCTGAATTAGATTCATTTCCTTCTATTTTATAATCAATCCTTGCAAATAGTTTATCCCCTTTTTTCATTTTAATACTCCTCCGCACAAAATTCAATAGCCTTATCCTTCATTTCATCAATATTTTTAAATTCGGTATATGTTCTAATTATTCCCTGTGCATATTTTTCTTTTGTTACCCCATTTGCAGGAGCGGTATTAAATTTACCTTCAAACTCTTCCAGAGATTTCACAGATGAATACCTCTTAAAAAATTCATCTGAAAGGAGATCTTCAGTAAAAATAGATCCTTTATTTATCGCTTTCAAATCATTTAATTAAGAAGTTATATTAAAATTAAATAAATTTAAAATAGTTCGAAATGATTTTAAAACATCCTGGAAATCAATTATTTTAATTTCATTATTTGTTAAATTAAGTGCAATATATGCTATATATACACTAATAAATGCAAGAATAGTTGTTATAGTTGTTAGTATAAGATTTCTTTGTGATATTTTATAATTTTCTTTAATTGTTACTATCTTTAAATTGTTGTCAATTATTTCTCCTATCTTATCTAATTCACTCTTTAACATCGTATATGACTTTTTAATATACTCTATCTTATTGGGAAAACTATCAATGGGAAATTTTTCATGTTTAGAGATAAATTTTCTATTAAAAAAATTTAGATTAAATTCAGTGTCTTCATCATGAATTGTTCCTAGAATACTAGTCAATATTTTTAAATGTCCTTCATAAATTAATCTGATTTTCAATAATTTTCTATAGTTATATTTAGATTTTGAGAATAATTTAAAAGCATTATTTCTAAAATTTGAAATTTCTTTTTCAGAATTATTAAGAAATGCAGTCCATATTAAAACTGGATATAAATAACTTGTAACCTCTTCAGACAAAGACATTAAATAAGATTTTTTGTTCAAAATTCCCTTTGGAAATGTATCGATATTACTAATTATAGAATGATTGTTAAATTCAGATTTTTCAGATAAAAATAATTTCCACTTTCCATTTTTTTCTGAGTTCCCATTAATTTTTTTTACTCCAAGAGGAGCCAAATAATACCTAGAATTCTCATCTTTAAGTTTAATATTTGTATTAAACATATTAAGAGATGGTGCTAAGATATTATTGTTTGTAAAATATAGTGGTATAAATTGAGATAAGTACTTCAAAATCCTAAATTTTAATTCATTAATTTTGTCTTCAAGTAGGATCTTTTTGGTTCCTTCGTTACTTGTTGTTTCGTACCCCCAATATTGAGGTTGGATAATTTTATTTAATCTAGGCCAATTAAAGCACCCTTGACTTCGAATTTTATTTAAACATATGGACTCAATTTCTTCTACCATCTTATCAGAAGCGTTTACATCAACTGAAATAGCAGTTAGTGATCCTGAAAAATGATGTGCACTCAACTCTATGCTATCAACATATTTACTTAAAGGATGATTTTTAGGAATATTTATTGGTCCGATATTTGACCAGCCCCTAAGATTGATAGATGTGGAAAATTTATTAATGCGTTTAAGTGCTTTATTTTTGTCATATGAACTAAAGAAAGGAGATTTTGTTTTTTGAAATAATTTTGAGATTCCTTTTTCAAATAAACCTAGCTGTTCTTTTTCAATCATTTCAATTATATTTATCGAAATTAACTTCATTTCAACATTATTATTAGTATTTTTTTCAAATGATGGGCTTTCACGTAAAATTCTTTTAGATAAATTTTTTTTAGATAAAGTATTTTTAGGGTATTTTTCACAAATTAATATTATTAATTGAGTTAATTTCAGTCGTATTCGTTTATCTAAAGGATATCTATTTTTTGAATGGGGATTTAATATTTCCACTAAAACACTCCTTTAATTATAATTTTTTACATGTCAAAAATTATTGGTTTCATCTTCTCCTACTCCTCCGCATATAATTCAATAGCTTTATTCTTCATTTCATCAATATTTCTAAATTCGGTATATGTTCTAATTATTTCCTGTGCATATTTTTCTTTTGTTACACCTTTAATTGTAGGTTTGCTCGACATTTGGTGATTCAACGAATGGTAAAAATATTAACGATTATAATATGCAATCTTTGATTGTGTTTCAAAAGCTTCCATCGCTTCTATTAATTCATCCTGAGCTTCTATTATTTCTTTTAAATTTTCCAAATAAAACTTACAATTTTTACAATTTTCAGTCTGAAAATAATGTAGACAATCTCTATCATTGTTTTCAATTAAACAGGGAGCCTTTATTTTTTGTTGTAATTCATTTTTTTTAGTTTTCCAAATCTCATTTAAAAAATGTATTGTACATTTAGCCATTAAAGTATCATTATGTGCACCATGATCAGCTTTTTCTTCATACCGATCATTTATTTTTTTATTTAAATTATATTTTTTTAAAATATCAAAATATTTTTTCATATTCATTTAATCCTCCTCCGCATAAAATTCAATAGCCTTATCCTTCATTTCATCAATATTTCTAAATTCGGTATATGTTCTAATTATTTCCTGTGCATATTTTTCTTTTGTTACCCCATTTGCAGGAGCGGTATTAAATTTACCTTCAAATTCTTCCAGAGATTTCACAGATGAATACCTCTTAAAAAATTCATCTGAAAGCAGATCCTCGGTAGAAATAGATCCTTCATCCAACATTTTCATAACACCTTTAATTGCAACTTTACTAGACATTTAGTACCTCCATTTAAAAATTAAAATTTTAATAAAGACTAATTCCACAGACAGCTGACTTATTCTTTTGTTAATACTATTTATTCCCCCGTCTTTTAGAAAGAAGGGGGTTAGGGGGAAGTTCTCTACAACTCCTCTATACTTTCTTTTATCCTGTCGATTACATTTTCAATATTTTCTTCTATTTCTTTATTATCAAATCGTACTACGGTTAGCCCTAACGAGATCAAAAAATCATTTCTAACTTCATCATATTCTACCCCTTCCCTCATATGATGCTGCCTTCCATCAAGTTCGACTATTAATTTTAGTTTAGGGCAATAAAAATCAACTATGTATCTTTCAATACCATATTGTCTATGAAACCTATAACCCAATATTTTTTTATTCTTAATTCTCTCCCATAATAACCTTTCATGTTGGGTCATATGTTTTCGCAACATTCTCCTAGTTTCTTTATTATATAATTTATTAAATATCTTTGGCATAAGCATCTCCTTGAACATTTAAAAGACCTCTGAACTTCCTCCTTGTTTTCCTCCTTCTTTCATAAAGACAGAGGATATAGTTAGAATAAAAGTAGAACATTTTACATCTTTCACTCTCACTTTCTCCTTCTTTACTAAAGAAGGAGAATCAGAAAGAGGAAGTTCTTCTCCCACAAATTAATTACTAAAGATATTACTCTTTTTTTTAAAAAATTTCAATTTTTATAAAACGAAAAAAGGTGACTCCTGTATCCTACAGGAGTCACCTTTTTCATTTAATTTTTTCTAATAGACGTCATTTCTTATTAAATCTTCATAACTCTCTCTTTTTACCATAAGTGCTGACTCCCCGTCTTCTACCATAACCACAGCAGATCTGGGAATCTTATTATAGTTGCTTGCCATGGAATAATTATATGCTCCTGTACCAAATACACATAAAACATCTCCCAATTCTGCCCTCTGCAATTTAGTATCTTTCATGATTAAGTCTCCGGACTCACAGCATTTCCCTGCTACAGTTACCAGATTTTCTTTGGCTTCCAAACACCTGTTCCCAATTGTTCCGCTGTAGACAGCCTGATACAGAGCCGGTCTTATATTATCTGTCATTCCCCCATCGATAAAATAATAGTTTTTTCCCGAATAGGTAGTCTTTAACCCCTGTACCGTATAAAGGGTAGTCCCTGCATTGGCTATCAGGGATCTTCCCGGTTCAATCTGAAGTTTTTTAATCCCTAAATTACATTCTTCATTTATTTTTTCTATAATCCTTACCTGTTCTTTCAGGCACAGCTCCAAATCAATGGGCTCATCTCCCTCTGAATAATAGATCCCGTATCCTCCGCCTAAATTCAGGGTTTCCACTCCTATGCCTTCTTCAACCAATCCTTTTATATACTCGGTCATGACTTCAGCTTCCTTTAAAAAAGAGGTCACATCAAATATCTGGGAACCTATGTGGGCATGGAGTCCCTCAAATTTTATCCATTCACTCCCATGGATTTTTCTTATGAGTTCTTTCGTCTCCTCCATGAAGATAGATTCCCCGAATTTCGAATCAAACTTAGAAGTCTGGATATATTCATGGGTATGGGCATCTATCCCGGGATTTACACGTAAGATTGCATTTGTCTTCACTTGTTTTTTCTCACATATATCCTCCAACAGTTCAAATTCCAAATGATTGTCCACTATGATGGTTCCTACCCCATATTCTACAGCCATCTCAAGTTCTTCTATGGATTTACTGTTCCCATGAAAATGAGCTCTTTCCATGGGGAAATCAGCCTTTAAAGCCGTATATATTTCTCCTCCGGAAACAACATCTAAACATAGACCCAGTTCCTCCACTATTTTACACATCCCCACAGTTAAGAATGCCTTGGAAGCATAGGCTACCTCGGTCTTAAAAATTCCGGATTTAAAACTTTCTTTTATTAATCCTGCCTTTTCCACTATATAATTTTTATCTATCACATAGAGGGGAGTTCCATATTCTTCTCTTAATTTTTTTACGGATACTCCGCCAATTTCCAAAATGCCATTCTCGTTTATTTTTTGAGTTCCAAACATAATATCCTCCCATCTTTCAATTAATTTTTATAGTAAAATTGTATCTTTTTTCCCTTTTAATGTAAAATATAGATATTATATCCCATAAATACTTATCATCAATTTCAGTATATATAAATATACTGAATATATATTGAATATTTATTATTTATATCGTTGTAATATTATCTATATTCAGATATACTGTTTAAAATATAAATTTTATCGAGGAGGTTCTTATGAGAAATAAACTGCCCATTGGGATATTCGACTCAGGAATTGGAGGTCTTACCATCCTGAAGGAGATCAGAAAAATTTTACCCAGGGAAAACATCATCTACTACGGGGACTTTAAAAATACCCCCTACGGTATTAAGACTGCCTCAGAAATCCAAAAACTAAGCGAGAATATCGTCAAGTTTATGATTCAAAATCATTGTAAGGTAATTATCATAGCCTGCAGCCTTATTACGGCAGCTTCCCTGGAATATTTAAAAGATAAATACCCCGTCCCCATCATAGGAGTTGTAGAAGGAGGGGTAAAAGCCGCCCTCTTAGAAAGTAAGAACAAAAAAATAGCCTATATTGCGAATCCTTTTACCGTAAAAACTAAAATTTATGAAAAAACCTATAAACAGTACTCAAAAGACGGATCCATCAATGGAATTCCATGCAAGAAACTATGTGCCTTGATCGAATCGGGATGGAAAAATCACCCCCACCGTCTGGAAGTTTTGAAGGAATGCCTGGATAAGATTCCAAAAGGTACCGACACCCTTATTCTAGGAGGAACCCACTATCCCCTCATAAAGAAGGACATAAGAAAATTTTTCCCTGAAAAAATTGTGGATTCTTCCAGGGAATCTGTGTTTGAACTCTTAAATTTACTCATTTCCATGGATCTTTTCAACAAAGAAAATAAAAAAGGAAATGTTGATTTTTGTATCAATGGAGATACAACCCTTCTTTTAAACAGACTTCCGGAAATATTTAAGGAAGAATTTACAAATATTTTTTCTGTAGACTATTAGAAATCTAATTTTTTATAGATTAAAGCAATCTCTCAACACAGAGCCACAGAGAACACGGAGAAATTCTTTTCTTCTTTTTGTCACGAATTGCACGAAGGGTATATGAGTATTAAATTTTCTTATAACTAGAAAAAAATTTAAATATATAAATTTCTACTGCTACAGCACAGAAGTTTCTCTTCTTTTTGCTTAAGACCTCTAATCCGAAGTTTATAGTCGTCAAGCTACCACGGTAAATATCTGGCGAGTTTCGTCGCCCCAGCTATGCCCGTCAGGCACCCCACTAAGAAACGGGGATCACTGGCACTTGCTAGCAAAGATAATTAGAAACTTCTTGACCTTCTTTCGTCTATTTCTTGTGTCAAGACAAGAAATAGACCCGTATCAAAGGCGGAAACTTTGGAATCTAATGGATATACAACTATTAAATATATTTTTAATTTTAAATGAATATTGAAAAGAAGGTTCTAAGGGTGCCACCCTTAACTGGCTCTATTTACTTTTTATCTGAAAAAGAAATAGAGGAAAGAAAAGCAGACTTTTTCTAAATGATGTTATAGGGGCAAGTCAGAGCTAATGTCCGTCTTTTTATAGCTACAGTCCTCGTTACACTGCTGAACTTATTCTGTTTGACGACTAAGTAAGAAATTTACTGCGAAACTAGGTAACATCTAGAAAAAGAAGTGAAATTCAAAAAAATAAAAGCTATCTTTTGACTTTGAATTTTGAAGTTTATAGTCGTTGAGCTTCAGCTGTACTGTTTCTACAATGACGATCGTGACTTACTTACTAAGACAAGATGGTTTTAGCTTCGGTTTCTCTTACGAAGAGAAACCATAAAAAGGAAGAGTAAGAAACCTTCTTGACCTTCTTTCGTCTATTTCTTTTCGCATTTTTATTTTTTTTAATAATATTAGAGAAAATAAAATACTCGCGACATCTGAAACAGAGTCAGTTAAGGGTGACACCCTTAGATTTATAATCAAAAAGAGACTTAATCCTTCTGGGTCAAGTCTCTTTTTTCATCTTATTTATTTTAAATTTCTATTATTCCTGTATTTCTGCATTCCCGAAATACCAGGTTCCCAGGATATCCCTTTCCCAGTTTTTTACCTTGTCTTTAATCATCACCACACCTGTATAATAATAAATCGGCGCTATAACTGCCTGATCCATCATTATTTTTTCAGCGCCATAGAGTTTTTCATCCCGGGCTTCCCCGCTGACTACCTTGGATTCCTCAATTAAGTTTGTAAATTTTTTATTCTCTGGAAATTTACCATCTTCTGTGGCTCTCCACTGGGCATTATTATTTCCCGAATATGAAGTCCACATATCTAAAAATGTCATCGGATCGTTATAATCTCCTAACCATACAGATCTCATCACCTGAAAGTTCCCCATACTTCTTGTAGTTTTAAATACTGCCCATTCCTGGTTAGCCAGGGTAACATCTATACCTAAATTTTTCTTCCACATATCCTGGATCGCTTCTGCTATGGCCTTATGGGATTCACTTGTATTATACATAAGTTCCACCGGAGGCATCCCCTGACCATTTGGGTATCCTGCTTTAGCCAGATATTCCCGGGCCAGCTCTATATTTGCTGTTGTAGACATACCGTAATCACCGGCTGCAGCTCTAAAATCATTTCCTTTGGAATCTATCAAGCCATTGGGGACAAATCCTGTAGCCGGCATCTGTCCTGCCTTAGTTATCTGGTTTACAATAGCTTCCCTGTCTATGGCAAGTGACAATGCTTTTCTTACATTGATATCATTTGTAGGTACCCTGTCTACATTGAATAGATAGTAGTATGTTCCCAGATACGGCAGGGTTTTAAAGGTCGGATCTTCCATCTGCCTTTTGGGAATTTCCTGCACAGGTACCTGGCCGGATATAACATCTATCTCGTTGTTGTCATATGCTGTCAGTACAGTGCTTCCCTCTATAATCATGGTCAGCACCATCTTTTTTAATTTTATATTTTTCCTGTTCCAGTAGTTTTCATTGGGAGTCAGTATAATCTTATCATTCATCTTATATTCCGATAGGATAAAGGGACCATTCGATACTGTTAATTCAGGATCCTTTGCCCATCCCTCGGGTTTTTGATCCACTATATCCTTTCTTACAGGCATATATGTAAAAAATGTCACTAAATTTAAAAAATATGGTGTAGGAGCTTCTAAGGTTACTTTTAGAGTATGTTCATCCACTGCTTCTATCCCTACATCTTCCCTATTTCCATTCCCTTTAAAATAATCCTGCCCTCCTTTAATATAATAAAGCTGGTAAGCGTATTCAGAAGCTACCTCTGGATCCAATCCCCTGAGCCAGGCATATTTGAAATCTTCTGCTGTCACTGGTTTACCGTCGGACCATTTCACATCTTTTTTCAGATGAAATGTGTATACGGTCTTGTCTTCAGAGACTTCCAAAGATTCTGCCACTGCCGGCTGAGGTTTCCCTGATGCGTCATTTCTCATTAACCCTTCAAAGGTATTGTTGATCACCATTGCACCAGATGAATCGGTATTTAACTGCGGATCGATCGACGGGGGGTCCGCATCCAGGTTAAATCTCAATACCTGTTCTGCTTGTTTTTCCACTGCTCCTCCTTCCCCTTGATCTTCTTTTTCCTTTCCTCCGCATCCTGTGAACAACAACATTATTAAAACACTTAAAACATACATAATTTTTTTCATCTTTCCCCCTTGTAAAATTTTTTTATTGATAAAATTTATCCATTGTATAACAAGCTGTCTGGCTGTATCCCCTTCTAATTTGGAATTTCAACCCTTTCTTTATATATTGTTTTTTTCATATTTTCTTTTATCTCCATGGGGTTATCTATGAGGGAATCTATATTAAAATATATACTTCCTCCTACCTCATCTACCCCCCTGTTATATCTCACCTGATTTATAAGTTCACCCGGATCTTCCCACCCCTTGGTTCCAACCTTGTAGGCTGCCTGACCAATATATAATTTTACATTGGTTCCCCTCACTTCATCGGCCCACCAATTAACCAAGGTATTATATTCAGCTGCTTCATATCCCTGGTTCCAATAGATCTGCGGGACAATATAATCTATCCAGCCTTTATCTATCCATTTCCTGGTATCTGCATAGAGGCTGTCATAGTTAGTTAGCCCTGCCTTTGTTTTTGACCCGCTTTTATCCATATCATAATTTCTCCATACACCAAAGGGGCTGATACCGAATTGAACATCTGGTTTTTCTTTTTTTATCCTGTCATTCAAAGTTTTTATAAATTTATCTACATTATCTCTTCTCCAGTCAGCTGCTATGGAGAAATCTTTTCCGTATTTTAAATATGTCTTCCAGTCAGGCAGTTTTTCTCCCTTAACTGGATATGGATAAAAATAATCATCCATATGCACCCCATCTATATCATAGTTTTTTACCACTTCCATGATATTATCTATACTGTAGTTCATAGCTTCCGGAATTCCGGGATTGTAGTATAATTTACCTCCGTATTCAAATATCCACTCTGGATTTAACACAGCCGGGTGGGTGGGTACAGGGATATCCTCTTTTTTCAAAGTTACCCTGTATGGATTGAACCATCCATGAAATTGCAGATTTCTCCTGTGAGCTTCCTCTACCATAAACTGCAGCGGATCCCACCCGGGAGATACCCCCTGGGTACCTGTAAGGTACTTTGACCACGGCTCAAAGGAAGACGGATAAAAAGTATCAGCAGCAGGCCGGATCTGAACTACTACAGCATTCATATTCATCTCTACCGCTTCATCCAATAATTTTATAAACTCCTGCTTTTGAGCTTTCTCGGCCTCTTTCCCTGTTCCTACAGTTTTAGGCCAGTTTATATTCACAATACTGGCTATCCAAACTCCCCTGAATTCAGCCCTTTCTCCCTCTTTACCGGCTTTTTTATCTATTCCGCTGCACCCCGCTAATATCAGCAGAAATAATATACTACAAAATTTCTTCATCTCTATCCTCCCTCCATCTGCTGCGACGCAATATTTATATTTTCTAATTTTCTTTCCTGTATAATTCTCTGCCTCCGTGAACAAGATCTCTCTTTTTTCTATATCTTTCTACCATACTATAAGTATTAGATTTTTTTTAGGAAAAAGTCAAATTAAAATAAAATCTCTATCCTAATAAAAGAGCAGGAGTTTAAATAACTCCTGCTCTTACTAGATTCCTTATTTTGAAAACACCATCTTTCTCATTTTCGATCCCACTTCCTCTATCTTAGAATCAGAATACTCAGCTCTTTCTTTATTCATAAATTTATATCCATTTTCTGTCTCTTCTATAAATTCTTTGGCAAATTTCCCTCTTTGAATATCTTTTAACACTCCTTTCATCGCTTCCTTACTTTCTTTTGTAATTATCTTTTTACCGGTTATATAGTCTCCATATTCAGCTGTATTTGAAATAGAATCTCTCATTGCTGCAAATCCTTTTTCATATACCATGTCTATTATCAGTTTCATCTCATGTACACATTCAAAATATGCTACTTCAGGATTATATCCTGCTTCTACCAGGGTATCAAATCCTGCCTGCATCAATTCCGTTACTCCTCCGCATAGTACAGCCTGCTCTCCGAATAGATCAGTTTCAGTTTCCTCTTTGAATGTAGTTTCGATTACTCCGACTCTTCTTCCTACACCATTTGCCCAGGCATGGGCTATATCTCTGGTATCTTCACTTATATCATTATGCACCGCTGCCAAACATGGTACACCATGACCCCCTTCAAATATCTCCCTTACCATATGTCCCGGCCCTTTAGGAGCAACCATAAATACATTTACATCTTCTCTCGGTGTGATTCTTTCATAATGGATATTAAACCCATGGGCAAATCCTAAATAAGCTCCACTCTTTAAATTTTCTTCAATCTCAGATCTGTATAATTCTGGCTGAGCTTCATCTGGAGCTAGGATCATTACTACGTCGGCTCCTTTTACAGCTTCTCCTACAACCGCTACTTTTACACCGTCATTTTCAGCCTTTTCCCATGATTTTGATCCTTGTCTAAGACCTACGGTTACATCCATTCCTAAATCATGAAGATTTAATGCATGTGCATGCCCCTGACTCCCATATCCAACTACCGTTAATCTTTTTCCCTCTAAAAATTTTATTTCTTCCATCTTCCTACCTCCTAAAGTTTAATTCCTCTGTGCATAGCACTTATCCCGGTTCTGGCTGCTTCCAATATTCCAAACTTATCCATGACACCTATCAATCCTTCTACTTTATTTGAATCTCCGGTAAGCTCTATAATAAGCGCCTCATGGGAAATATCTATGATTTTAGCTCTGTAAATCTCGACTATTTTTATTATTTCTAAGCGGGTTTCAGAGTTGGATTTAACCTTTATCAGTGCTAATTCTCTTTTTACTACATTTTTTTCATCCAAAATTTGTACTTTTATTACATCTATAAGTTTACCTACTTGTTTTCTAACCTGCTCAACAAAACTTTCATCCCCAATAACTGTGATCGTCATCCTAAAATATTCCTTTTTTTCACTCACTCCGCAGGTTATTCCATCTATATTAAATCCCCTCTTTGAAAATAACCCTGAAACTTTAGATAATATCCCCGGCCTATTTCTCATAATCACTAAAATTTGATATTTTTTCATAACTCCTCCTCGGACATAATCATCTCATCTACCGATTTCCCTCCAGGTATCATAGGGAACACATTCTCTTCCCTGGATACGATACAATTAACCAGAGATGACTTCTTTACAGAAAATGTTTTTCTCAGAAGCTTATCCAGTTCTTTAGGAGTATCTACAATGTGGGAATCTATTCCATATGCCCGGCCGAGCATTACAAAATCGGGATTTCTTTCTAATTTTACAAAGGAATGTCTTTTTTCATAAAAAACCTCCTGCAGCTGTTTCACCATTCCTAAAAATGAATTATTTACAATAATTATTTTTATGTCTAAATTATATTCAGAGATAGTCATGAGTTCCTGTGAATTCATTTGAAATCCCCCATCTCCTACTATGGCTACGACCTCCCTGTCAGGATTAGCTAATTTTGCTCCTATGGCTGCTGGCAGCCCAAACCCCATTGTACCTGCTCCTCCTGAAGTTATGATACTGTTAGTTTTGTTAAAATTATAATATTGTGCAGTCCACATCTGATGCTGGCCCACATCTGTGCATACAATCGCTTGTCCATTAGTCAGTTCACTTATTCTGGAAATAAGATATTGGGGTACTATATAATCTGTGGAAAAATTCCTGTCTAACGGGTATTTATTCTTCAGTTCCATTATCCTATTCATCCAGGTTTTATTTTTCCCCTCTGCTTCATATTTTAAAAGAGCTTCCAAAACTAAGTTTACATCTCCAACTATATGAAGATCAGCATGTTTGTTTTTATCTATTTCTGCCTCATCTATATCCACATGAATTATCTTTGCATTTTTACAAAACCTGTGGATATTTCCTGTCACCCTGTTATCGAATCTCATCCCCAAGGCTATTACAAGATCTGCTTCATCAACAGCATAATTTGCATAGGCTGTCCCATGCATTCCCAGCATACGGAGGTTATATTTATCTTCTGCTGGAAGAATCCCTAATCCCAAAAGAGTTGTTGTTACCGGTATATCAAATTTTTGAGTAAATTCTTTCAGTTGATGGGAAGAATTCGACTTCATCACTCCGTTACCGGCTAAAATTATCGGCCTTTTGCTTTTTTTTATCATCTCTATAAACCGATCTGTTTCCTTTTTTTTGGGTTTTTTATAGATGTATTTATAGTCTGAAATTAAATTATATTCACTGCTGCAGCCTCTCTTAAATTTTTCATAACTCATTTTACTCATCTGGATATCCATTGGAATATCTATAAGTACAGGTCCCGGTCTCCCATTTGTTGTTAAATAAATTGCTTCTCTCAATAAATCAGGCAATTCTTCTATTGAACGCACAAGGTAATTATGCTTTGTAATGGAATCAGTTACCCCTGTTATATCAAGCTCTTGAAAAGCATCTGTCCCCAAATTATTAACGGACACCTGCCCTGTAATAACCAGCATTGGTGTGGAATCCATATAAGCTGTCATCAACCCGGAAACCGTGTTAGCCGCTCCAGGCCCTGAAGTAACTACACAAACTCCTGTTTTCCCGCTGGATCTGGCATATCCGTCAGCGGCATGAGCTGCTCCCTGCTCGTGCCTAGTTAAAATATGATTTATCTTTTCTTTATAAGAATGAAGAGCATCATAAATAGGAAGTACCGAACCTCCCGGATATCCAAATATTGTCTTTAAATCATGATCCTGTAGAACTTCTAAAATTATTTCTGCCCCGTTTATTTCTCTCATTGCCTTCACCTCCAATAATTTTTTTAAATTATTTTTACCTGTATATCTCAATATTAAGCTAAAAAAAAAGGACAGCTGTGATTATAGCTGCCCAACCTGGAAAGAGGTTTATAAACCTTCCCTAAGTTTATTTATTTTTATAAAAAAAAGCAGCTAATAATATCAGCTGCCATCATAAGTTATACTTTTCCCGCTTTTTCTAAAACAGGGTGTTCAAAAGCATATAATTTTCCTAATATTATTTTTTAAATCTATTCAATTGATTGCGGTTTAAGTCCAATAGGACTAGCAGCAATAATAATAAATTCATAAATAAAACATTAGTTAAAATCATATTCTCTTCCTCCTCTTTTGTAATTAAGAAAGATAATACCAGTTAAATATTTTTATGTCAACACTTTTTTTGTCCGAAAAATAAAAACACCTGTACCAATTAAAAGAATTTCAGTTCTACCCCTTATTCTTACTGGATAGACTAAAAAACAAAATAATTTAAATTTTTTTATTTTTTTTTAGTACTTTTCACTATTTTGTCTGCGGTTTTCTTTGAATTTTGTCCGCGATCAATTTACCCTTTCATTCCTTAACATTTAATTAATTTTGTCCGTTATTTTAATTTAATTTTAATAATTTTAAAATATGTAGTACACTTAAAAAGATCAAAAATATTTAAAATATTAAATAATAAAATTTATTGTATTTAATGGGAGGAAGAATATGGAGCAAGATGATTTACTTATAATAAAGGAAAATAATAGTTTAAAAAAATTTAGTTTTTTTAAATTTATAATAATTCAGTTTATTTTTTTAGTTAGTTTTCAAATTATTTTAGGAAGTTTTTTCACCAAATTTTTTTCAAAATATAATATAATTTTTTTTAAAGATATTTTTGTAAATCTAATTTGTCTTTTTATTGTCCTATCTTCTTTTAAATTTTTTTTAAAAAGAAAGCAATTAGATATTAAAAATATCTTCGGTATATTTTTAATCCCATGGAAAGAAATTATATTTTATAGTTTATTATTTTTAACAATAGAAACATTATTATTATTAATTTTTCATAATAGTTCAAATAGTGAAATAGTTAGTTTTTACGAATTTTTCCCTATAGTATTTGTAATTCCTATTATCGAAGAAATTATTTTCCGGGGAATTTTGTTAAACAAACTAATAGAAAAAATTGGAGTAAGAAAAGGAATTTTATTAACAACACTTATTTTTATTAGTCTCCATGGGTATGTTGGAATATACATACTTACAAGTAGCTTTTACTTAAGTTATATTTATTATAAAACTAAATCATTGTATGCTTCAATAGCTTGTCACGGTATTCAAAATGCTATATTATTTATAATGGATTCTATATCTACTAGAGTTCCAATAGTTAGAGATAACTTTTTAAATTATAAATTATATTTTATAGCTTTAATTATTTTAATTAGTCCATTAGTTATATTTTGTATAAAAAAATTATGGTGTACTTTAAATGATAAAAAAGAAAGTATTTATATGTATAATTCTATTAATAAATAGAAAGAAACACCAATTAGGATCTAGTGCTGAAGGTCATGTAAGTCATATTTTAGTTTCTAGAATGAGTTCTAGACCACAAGGTTGGAGTAGAGAAGAATTGAAAGCAATGATAATACTAATTTTTTTATTTTAGTGTATAATAAGAAATATTAAAAAATTATACATGGAGCTGATTTATGAATATTAAACCAATTGGAAATAGAATATTAGTGGAACCCTTAAAGATCGAAGAAAAAACTTTTAGCGGCATCATCCTACCAAATTCCGGGGAAGCAGCATCTTCTGATACAGGAATTGTTGTGGCCCTTGGAAATATTGAAGAAGAAATCGCTGTGGGAGATAAGGTGTTTTTCAGACCTCATTCCGGGGTAGAAATACCCGATTCAGATAAGAACTTTCTTATCCTGGAGATGGAAGAGGTCCTGGCTGTAATAGGGTAAAAAGTAGCTGGCTTTGGCCAGCTTTTTTTTGTTTCAAATAATTTAGTATAATATTTCTATGATTTCTAACAATAAAATTTTAAAACAAATCATCTCTAAATATTTTTTTCAATATTGGAGATTGAATAATCATAAATTTCCTAAAGCACAAAGAGATGATATCTTTGATAAGGTCAAAAGGTTTTAGATTGTGGTGATTTGAACAAAGGCTTCTCTACTTTCATCGCCCGGAATGAAAAAAGACATTTGATATTTATCTAATTGAAAGGGGATATGATTTTGAAAGTAGGAGGGGGAAGATTTAAAAAAGGCTTTTTTGCATATTTTTTTACTTTATTCTGGGATTCTATCAGCATACATAGCAATAATTTCTTTTTTCCATAAAAAATAGCCTCCTTTAGTAATATTATTACCATAGGAAACTACTTCTTCATATTTTATTTACAGACTTTTTGGATAGTCCCATCTATGATTTTAAAGATTATTTATAATATTTTTTTTCCAAACTAATAAAACTTACTATAAATATGAGTAAACTAATCATCCCTAAAGTATGTAATGTTTTCTCCAAGGAACCTTCACTAAAACCATCTGTTCCAATGATGCATCCTATTAAAAAAATATTATATAATGTTTTCTTTTTTTCCCCAATTTTATACAGCAAATAAACTATAAACGTTCCAAGACCAACCATTAAAAATGTAACAACATCGTAACTTTTAGGAATAATCCCAAATTTTACTCCTTTATATATTGCAAAAATTTTTAATAAAACTAATGATAATAAAGAACACCAGATCATTGTTTTTTTCATACTCCCTCCTTTTTTTATACTTCCTTAGAATTGTCCTTTAGAAGAGCTTCTCGATATACTTATGAATACAATTGTCCATAATAATAGAAAAATTATTTTAGAGGTAACAATTACTTATGGATTATTCCTGTGAAAATTGATATGGATTTCTGTTTCTTTTTTAAAAGATTCATTTTTTATATTGTATTTTTATACCAACTAACTTAGTCCCTATCCCTATGTTTATCGCTACCAGTATCCTTATTCTCACGTCTCTTCCTTCTATTCTCATTTCTCATCCTCTGCTCTGCATGAAAATCACGAGAAACTCTATCATAACCCTCGTGAATATAATGCACTGCTACGGCTCCAGCGAGCCCCCTCCATCCTGCCTCTAAAGCTGCAGAAGCAGCGCCTATAACATCATTTCTACTCCATTCTCCCCCATTAACTTCTAACATTTCTTCTTGTGTTAATTCTTTCATTTTGTTCCTCCTATTTTTTTTATTTGTTGCTATATAAAAGATTTATAGCTAAAATCATTCATTCATAAAATTTAATTTTTCTAATATCACTCTCAAGATACTTTTTTGAGTTGTGACTATTCTTATATCACTAGTCATACCTATTTTTAAGGATTCTCGATCTCCCTGATTATTTTCTAATATTTCCCTATCAATTGTACCTTCCATACGAAAGCTCCCTTTATTTGATGAATCAGGGGATATTTTAACTACTTTTCCCTTTGAAATACCATATTCCTTATAAAGTAATGAATCAATTCTGTATTTTATTAACTGCCCTACTTTTATTTTAGAAATATCTTTATTTGCAATATCTACTATCATCTTTAATTTAGAGCCCTGAGGGACTATATCTAATACCTTTTGGTCTTTAGGAATATAATCTCCCTTGTTGAAAACCTTGCTACACTGTATTGTCCCTGTTATAGGAGCTTTAACACTGCCTTTTTCTATTTGATTTTTCAGATCAATGTTTTCTTTAATTATATTTTCTGTTTTTTCCTTTAATGTAAAGATTTTATTGTTTATTTCAGATAAGAGCTCTGCATCACTCATCTTATAATTATATAAAGCTTCCTCATAAGCTCTCCGATATTTCTCCAAATCCATCTCACTGACATAATCTGAACCAAGAGCCTTATATTTTAAATACTCCATCTTGGCTGCCCTGAGGATAGCTTCTAATCTTTTATCTTTATATTTTTGTTTTTGATAGAGGTAATAATATTCATTATCTTTATCTTTAAAGAAAGATTTTTTAGCGACTAAGCTTTCTTTTAATGTAGCTAAAAAATAGATTTCTTTCTCCTCTTTACGAAGCAAATCACTATTTTTCAGATAATTATTTTCAAGAATAAAGGTATCTATAGAATATAATAGATCATCTTTTTTTACTTTTTTCCCATCCTGATAATTTACTTTTGTAAGGTTCCCTTCAAATTGATTTAAAATACTGCTTATTTTTTTTATTGGTCTTACTACACCTCTTGATTTTACTAATATGTCAATATTAAAAAAATATGACCAGGTAAGCAGCAGAATAATCAGACTGGTTAAAAAATAGATATAAAATATCATCAAACGTAATTCTTTTCTAAAAAAATAATCTGTTGTTAGTTCATATTCCTTTATTGTCATCATTTTTTTACTCATCCGCTACACCTACTTGAAGTTCCCAAAATCGCTTATAAACTCCTGTTTCTATTTTTAAAAGTTCTCTATGAGTACCGGTTTCGACAATTTTACCACTAGATAATACTATTATTTTATCAACTTTTTTTATTGTTGCTAGTTTATGCGCCACTAATATAACCATCTTTCCTTTACTGTACTCTGAAATTTCTCTGTTTATTTTCTCTTCCGTTTCTACATCGAGATTACTTGTTGCTTCATCCAGTATTAGTAGATCTGAATCTTTTAAAAATGCACGAGCTAATGAGATTCTTTGTCTTTGCCCTCCAGAAAGGTTAGAGCCCCTTTCACTTATTCGCATATTATACTTTAAAGGATCTTTCTCGATAAATTCATCTATACATGCTTTTTTACACGCTTCCATTACCTCTTCATCACTTTTATCTGAAAAACCAAATTTTAAATTTTCCATAAGGGTACCGCTGAATAAAAATGTTTCTTGGGGAACATATGCTATTCTTTCCCTAAAAGTTCTTAGATTATTCTCCTTTATATCACAACTATCTATAGCTATCTCTCCGTTAACGGTTTCATAATATCTCATCAATAATTTTATTAAGGTACTTTTCCCGCTTCCACTCTCCCCGACAATGGCCAGCGTTTCTCCGGAAGAGATCTTAAAATTTATATCTGTCAGTACATTTTTCCCGTTGCCATATTTAAAATCTATATTTTTAAATTCAAGAGTTCCTTTTATATTTTCTTTATCTATACCAGTTTGTTTTTCAGTTTCAATATCTAAAACTTCCCCTAACCTGTCAGAAGCTACATGGGCTTTTTGCGTTACAGGAATAAGGTCTACAAAATTTCTTATGGAATCAAAAAATAACCCATAAAGAGTATTAAAAGTTAATAGTTGTCCTATACTGATATTTCCTTTTATTACTTCCAAACCACCTATAAAATAAATAAAGTTCCCTGAAAATATATTTAATATACTCTCTATAAAATCAGATATCATTCCAACTTTCTTATTGGTAAAACTATCTCTTAGTAATTTCAAAAATTTTTCTTCGTATGTTTTTAAAGACTCTTTTTCTCCTCCTAATGCTTTTATAGTTGGAACACCGTTTAAGGATTCAACTAAATAAGATTCCAGCTGAGAATGACTTTCCATTACTTTTCTATGATATTTTCTAAAAGGTTTTATAAAAATTAAGATGGTTATTGTATATAACGGAATAAACATTAGAGCCATTACAAAAAGTTTTATATTTTGAGCTAGAAGAAGCCCTCCAACTGCAAAAATCATCACGGAGTCTATTACCACAGTAAAGATTGTATTGGTCAATGCACTCATTACACTACTTCCATCACTTATTCTTGAAGTTATCTCCCCTACTTTCCTGGTTTCAAAAAAAGATAGTGGCAGGTTCATTACATGTTTATAATAATCCAGCATTACCCCTGAATTTATTTTCTGTCCCATATAAAATATTATATAGCTTCTAAAAGTTCCCAGTATTAATTGAAATATTTTTAAAATAATTAACCCACCAGTAAAGGTTATAAGTGTGTTTTTTAGATGATTGGCTAAGATATCATCTATCAAATATTTAAAATAAAAAGCTCCTAACAACCCTAGAAATGTATATATCAGAGTCGCAACAATAATATGAATTATAAGACCTTTATTGGGTTTAATATACTTAAAAAATCTTTCAAAGATTCCCTTTTTTTCATCCCCTTCCTCAAATTCAGGAGATGGCTTCATAAAAATAATTATTCCAGTCCACTGCTTTAAAAAATCATCTATCTTTTGTTTTAAAAGGCCTTCAGCTGGATCTGCTACCACTACTTTATCTTTTGTAATTTTATACACCACTACATAATGAAGTAAACCGTCTTTATTGAGATGAGCTATAAAAGGAGTTTGTAATTTTTCATTAAAATCTTTTTCTTCTCCACGAACTGCCTTCACATCAAACTTTAACTTTTCTCCTGCTTCTTTCAACCCTAGTACATTAGTCCCTACTAGATTGGTAGAAGCATATTGCCGTATCTTCCCTATGGGGATTTTCAACCCGTAATATTTACTGATCATTGCTATACAGGCCGCTCCACAGTCCATTGTATCGTGTTGTAATATGCAAGTATGTCTCTTCTTCATAGTTCTCCTTCTATAAATTGTCCAATTTCTAAAATGATCTCCTCCATCACTAACATTTCTTTATTTTTTAATCCTTTCATTTTTTCACCCGTGATATAAAAAGAATGCTTAAAATTTAAAACTATTTTTTTCAAGTATAAAAATTTGATATAATTTCCTTAATATAAACGGTAATGCAAATATAAACAGAAAAATCATTTTATTTGGTGAATCACCAGAAATATAATTAATTTTTGGGAAAATACACATGAAATTAGAAACACCATGAATAAAGCTAAAAATAATACATGTTGTTAAAACAGCTACTTTAAAACCGTACTTAAAGATTAAATTTTTTAAGAGGACCCCTCTAAAAACGGTTTCTTCTACCACAGCAGGAAAAATAGTAATGGAAATAGAAAAAATTAACCATCCTATATAAGTTTTGTTATAAGGTCCTATATTTTCAGTGACTCCAGAAAATTTTAAATTAGTATAGGTCGATAAAAACCATAGTATAAAATTACCTGAAATAGAGTAGATTATACTGTAAAATAAGACTTTAAGAATTTTTAAAAATTCTAATTCTCGTACTTTAAAATTAATATCTTTTAATAACCCTTTTTTTAATTGAAAATAAAAAAGTAAAACTAAAAAAGTTGTTGTATCTGCAATAATACTTATTAAATCTTTATTATTAAGGATCATATTACCGATAAAGACACTAATAAAAATAAAGACAAAAAATAATAATAAGGTTATAAAATTAGATGCTTTTTTTCTTTCTATAATTTGTTCCATAATTCCTCCAATAATTTATGACAATAGAAAAAAATAGTTAATATTATTCAACTATAAAATTCAACTTGTCTTCTGCTTCTTTCAATTCTAGTACTACCAAAAAGGTCTAACTCTTTTTTCTTTCTTAAATTTTATAATAAAAATGTCCTCTTTTATTTAAGAGGACGCTTTTATTACAAATAATTAACATGCACCTTCATGACTAGGCCTCTCTCTAGCCCTATCTTTGGCTCTTTCTTTTCTCTCTTTTCTATCTTTATTAACCTCATGAGCTTCCCAAGCTCTATGAGCTGTTTCCCAACCTCTTTCGACCCAGTCTATCCAGTGACCTCCGTTTACCTCTAGCATTTCTTCTCTTGTTAATTCTTTCATCTTTTACCTCATTTTAATTTATGTTTAACCTTTTTTTAAGATTTACTTTAGAATATTATTTTAATTAAAACAAATTTCAAAAGATCATTATTTAGAAGGTAAAAATTTATACATTCTAAAAAAATTATAAAAACAAAATATTAAAGAAACACCTCCTAAAAGATTAAATAATAAACCTTCTGTTTGTGTAAATAATATATTGTTTGTAAAAAATAAAAATGTACCTGTTAAATTATTGATTATATGAATAAAAATGGAATTCCATAATGACTTTGTTTTTACATAAATATATCCAAAATAAAAAGCTGAACCTGAAATCAAAAAAATAATTCCTGGTGCTCCGTGAGCTAAAGCAAATAAGATACTAGAGATAAGAATTATTGTTAGATAAGAATTATTGTTAAACACTTGAAAAATAACGCCTCTAAAAAAAAGTTCTTCAAAAAATGGACCTATTAATACAATTATAAATAAAGAGAACAGGGATTTTTCAAGAATAGCTGGATCACTGTTATCAATAAAAGAACTTAGTTTAGCTGATAAAAAAAAGTTTCCAAATAAATAAATAAAACTCCAAAAGAATATTTCTTTTTCTAAAGATATTTTTGAAAAAACTGTTTTTAATTTTAATTGTTTAAATAGAAAAGAAACTAATAATATGGAAAAATTACCCAAAAGAGCCATAATTTTTATTTGAAAATTTCTATCTTTAAATTTTAAAAGCGGTTCCAAAGAACTTCGTAAAAAAAATGTCAAAACAAATCCAAGAAGAACAATAAAAAATAAAAATAAAAATCTAATTGCTATATTATTTTGAATTTTTTTTTCTTTTAATTGGTTGATCCATTCCATTTTTTTCTCCTTTTGAATTTTTTTTAACCCTCTCCTAAGTGTTACTCTAGTATATTATCTTGTTAAAATTGATTTCCCAACTTTTTTTTAAAAAAACACAAAAACTGAATTTTAAGTTTCTTTTTATTCAGTTTTTACCATAAATTGAATATTGTTTGTAAAAATTGAATTTTTAATATAAAATATTAGCACTTTAGACTAACTATATGAAGTCAAGTAAAAATAATTGATTTTTTTTAAAGTCAAGTTTAAAAAAAATGGCATTACAAAAAAAGGTGCTAAGATTTTAAATTTTTTAAAAGTTAACTGCAGATGAATTTTT
>NZ_QUAJ01000034.1 GCF_003391055.1 Psychrilyobacter piezotolerans | reverse complement strand
GATTATTCTCCAATGAAGCCGGGAGTGGAAGTGCACCCTGTGCCGCTGCTGCTGCTGAGGTCAGCCATCCTGCAAAACAAGGATTAATACAGTCTTTAGGAGTTTATATAGATACCCTTGTTATTTGCAGTGCCACTGCATTCGTTATATTATTAGCAGATAAAACTACTACTGAAGGGAAAACAGGGATGAGTCTTTTACAGGCTGCCATGAGGCATCATCTGGGTGAATTCGGAGTTATATTTATCGCCATCGTTCTCCTGCTCTTTGCTTTTAGTACTTTTTTAGGTATTCTTTACTATGCCAAATCCAATGTTTCCTTTATTGTTGAGGGGAAATTAGCTCAGAACCTCTATAAAACCTTTGCTCTTTCTATGCTGTTTGCAGGGGGCTTAAGCCAATATCTGTTTGTTTGGGCTCTTGCAGATATGGGAGTCGGACTTATGACAGTCTTAAACCTCTTTGCCATAGTTCCTTTAGGTAAAATAGCTTTAGATTCTTTGGCTGATTATGAAGAAAATTATATGCCTTCTAAAAAACGTTCCGGTAAAACAGAAAAAATATAATCCCATTAGCTTTAGGGTACTCCTCCAAGTGCCTTTTTATAAAAAATACTTGCTATTAAATCCAATCAAATGTATAGTCTTTTATAAAACATGGATTAAGGGAGGAAAAAGAATGGAAGGAAGAGAGAGGAAAGGGATAATCTTTGCAGCAATGGGATATATTCTTTGGGGGATACTTCCCATATACTGGAGACATTTAAAGGGAATACCAGCCTTTGAACTCCTGAACTACAGGATAATATTATCATTTTTATCTCTGGGTATTTATCTTCTTGTAAGGGGGAAATTTAGGGAGTATACAGAAGTATTAAGGGATAAAAAAACTATGAAGAAAATAATTCTGTCAGCAGGAGCTCTTTCCATTAACTGGGGAGCTTATACCTATACCATGGTTTCAGACAGGATAATAGAGGCAAGTCTGGCATATTATATATGTCCTCTTCTCATGGCCTTAACAGGATTAGTGGTCTTTAAGGAGAAGATAAGTAAACTCCAGAGATATGGAATAGTTATCGCAGTTATTGGGGTGGCAGTACTTACAGTGGGAAGCGGTGTAATACCTCTCTGGGGAGTATTCATAGCTATATCCTTTGCAGTTTATGGGGGCATAAAGAAAACTATAAATTTAAACCCCTTTATAAGTCTTACCCTTGAGATGACGGTGGCTCTTCCCTTTGCCATAATTTTTTTATTTTTAGG
Organism: Psychrilyobacter piezotolerans; assembly: GCF_003391055.1. NCBI lineage: Bacteria > Fusobacteriati > Fusobacteriota > Fusobacteriia > Fusobacteriales > Fusobacteriaceae > Psychrilyobacter > Psychrilyobacter piezotolerans. The sequence goes on along the minus strand of NZ_QUAJ01000034.1, from coordinate 21,990 downwards.
TGAAGGACCAAGTGCCATAGGGAAAGGACAGTTGATATACCTTCTTCTTCTTGGGGGAGTCACAGTTGTACCGCTGCTCTTCTTTGTAAAAGGAGCACAGATGGCAAAATTTTCTGATATAGCCATTCTCCAATACTTCTATCCCAGTTTAGCTCTCATAATAGGAGTATTTCTTTATGGAGAAGTTTTTACTACTATACACCTTGTTAGTTTTACCATTATCTGGGTAGCAGTGGTGATGTTTCTGATTCCATTTTTCAGAAAAAAAGAGTACAAACTGGAAAATAGTTAAAAATAAAAGGTTTCTCATATGTTGAGAGACCTTTTTGATTTTAACATCTCTAATTTCGTTTCTAAGGGACTTTAGAGAGCATTAAAACTTTAAAAAAAATTGACTTTTTAAAGATTTAAAGCTAAAATTAATCTTGGTTAAAGCTTAAAAAAAATTTATCTTTTGGTGAGATGGCTGTTTCTGCAAAGGAGAAAATAAATTTTTAAAAGCTGTTAATTTTATAAAAAAATTATTTAACAAAGGTGGCGAAAATGAAAAAAGTAAATTGGAAAATCTATATGGGCTTGTTACTGATAATTATGTCAGCTTCTTTTTATCTTCTTGAATATTTATTGTTTGGAGATATACATCATATTTTGGTATTTTTAATAGAAGATATTGCTTTTTTGTTTATTGAAGTTTTATTGGTTACATTAATTATTCATAAAATTCTTGATAACAGGGAAAAAAAGGAACGTATGGAAAAATTAAATATGGTTATAGGGACTTTTTACAGTGAGATAGGTACTGAACTTCTAAATATTATTGCAAATATGGATGGGGAGATAATAAGGTCACAATCTAAATTTAAAATAACAGATCATCCTTCGGAGGAAGAATTTCAAAATATGTGTGCAGTTTTAAAGGAACATAAAAGTCAATTGAATGTTGAAGAGGTTAATTGGGGGAAATTAAAACTACTTTTGGAAAATAAAAAAGATTTTTTATTAAGACTCCTTGAAAATAATAATTTACTGGAGCATGAAAGTTTTACAGATCTTTTGTGGGCTGTATTCCATCTTGCTGAAGAGCTGAAGTATAGGGATACTCTTGTAGGTCTTCCTGAAGAAGATTACAGGCATCTGACAGGAGACATGAACAGAGTTTATGGAGAACTAAAAAATCAATGGATCAGCTATATAGATCATTTAAGAGAAAGTTATCCTTTTTTATTTTCCCTTGCCTGTAGAACCAATCCTTTTGATCTGAACTCTTCGCCGATCGTGAGAAAATAAAGAATAGATTAAAAGGGATATTTTAAAATATCCCTTTTTGTCATCTTATTTTAATAAATTTTCATAACCTTTTCCAACTCTAGTAGGCAAAAATTCTATTATATTAAAAATAGCAATGTCATTAATTTTAAATGGATCTCTGTCTAAAATTGCTTCCAATTCTGCTTTATCTTCTAAATTTGAAATAATAATCCCCCCATCTCTTGGATTTTTTTTCCCTGAAGCGATAAAATTTCCCTTAGAAAACTCTTCTTTAATATATTCAATATGTTTTTCTAAATGGCTCTCTACTTCTGTTAAGTCTACTTTGTAAGTTATATTAATAATAAACATTGATCCACTCCTTTTTAAATTTAACGTGCTGTTAATTTAAAATAACATATTAAATTTAAAAATACAACATATTATAAACTTTATATTTATACTTATAAAAATAGGAACTTTCTCATATTGTTTAGATGGGTATTATATTGTATACTCCTATTATTCAGGAGGTGTTAAAATGACAATATCAGAATTAAAATCAATTGGGGGCTGCGGGGTAGGGTTTACCTTAGATGCTTCAAAATATTCAACATTAGATTTAATATCGATTGCAGAAGAGATTAAAGGAACAATGACTTTAAAAAATGCCAGTATAAAATCCGCCTTAGATTTAAAAAGTATTGCAGACATAAATCCAGAAAAAATTGTGTTTGATTTTACTTAAATATAACAGGTGTTGAATGTGAGTAGATTTTTCTACTCTTTTTTTATTGTCTTTAATAAAGGGTACAGAACTTCCCCTAGCCCCCACGATATCGCGATTTTCAAAATAAATGATAAGCAATCATTTATTTTAAATGCGATCATAAAGACGGGGGGATCGATAGGTAATTATTTTAAATGCGATCAGAAAGAAGGAGAAAGTAGGGTAGCTTCGACTTCGCCCAGCTACCGAAGTTTCCTAAATTATTTTACTTTTATTTTAACTATATCCTCTGTCTTTATTGAAAGAAAGAGGAAAACAAGGAGAAAGTTCCGAAGGGGTTTAGTATTTATCTTGCTAAGCTATCGCAGAATAAGACCTATGACTATCTTAGGATTCCCCCCCTACAACAACTTGATACTATTGAGAGAATTAAAAATATTGTAAAAAAGTTAAAAAAAAGTTAAAATATTACAATTAACCTAGTATTTATTAAGTGAATTTAAAAGGGGGATACAAATGGAGATATCAAAACAACCAATATTTAAAAATATAGACTGTGTGCAATTTTATATTCCTAATTTACAGGATGGATTAGAATATTATTGCAATAAACTTGGATTGAAAATTATATGGCAATCCGATTCAGCAATAGGTCTTGGAATGAGCGAAGGAATAGCGGAAATTGTTATTCAAAATGAGCGAAAAGCACAAGAGATTGACATTAAAGTAGAATCAGTAATAGATACAATTGTAGAAATAAAAAGAGCAGGTGGAGAAATTATATGTGGACCTTTTGATATAAAAATAGGAAAATGTGCTGTTGTAAAAGACCCTTGGGGTAATCAATATGTAATATTAGATGCTACAAAAGGTACTTTTATTACTGATGATGAAGGGAATATTATTGGACAAAATAGTAGCTCAATCAAAAATATTGATTAATATCATAAATTTGAAATATACTATAGGAATTTGTCACTTAAAGTGGTCGTTTTATACTTGTCCACTTTAATTATGCTCATTATCAACATTGATTTAAAATAGAGCCTAATTTAAAAAAAGATAGTGTCAAAGAAGAGGGAGTTTAGTAAAAAAAACTAGTAAAGTATACATACGAACTATGTGGTGGAACTAAAAAATTAGATATAAAATCAATAAATCCAAAGACTCAATAGAAAAAATCTAAAATTGATATATTTCATAACTTACGAAATACCAAATTAAAGTCTCATACTATTCATATTTTAAAGGGGGAGTTACACATGGAAATTGAAATAACACAAGAACAATACTTAATGATGAATCATATTAACAATAATGAAGCTTTATACATCCAAATTGCACCGGAAGAACATGCAACAGTCTCAAACTGCTTTGATAATGTTGCTACCAAATGTAAACAAGATGGAGGAAAACCATTATATGGTTGGATAATATGGGATCAGCCTTTATTTGTTGAAGCTGAACTTCATTGTATTTGGTCATCAGGTGATGGGGGAATTTTGAAAGATATAACACCCCCTAAAGATAAAAATGATAAATTTATTCTTTTTTTACCTGATGAAACTATTGCGTATAACGGAATAACCCTAGCAAATAAATATATGCCGAAATATAAGGAACAGCGATTATTAGATTATCTTTCTGCTGAAATGAATCTCCAAGCATTTATGATTTCCCTAAGAAAACTATATTCAAATGAGATTAAATTAACAAAAAAACATGCTACAAGGTACAAAGAATTGTTAGATCAATTAAATGATGCGAAAACTAATCTATAAAAACTAAATTGATTCCTCAATAGCTTCTTGAAGAAGTTATTAAATAAGTAAAAGAATAGAGTAGAAGTGCCATAGAAAAGGATATGGATATCTGAAATCGGTAGAAGGAAATTATAGTTCAAAAGAAGCTGAAGCTCTAGGGTATGAATCTTGTAGGAGGAAAGATGAAAAAATTGAAAACTTCAAAAAAAATATAGAAATAAGTTTAAATAAAAATTAAATTAGGAGTTAAATAAATGTCAGAGCATATCACAGATTCTATCTTTTGATTTTGAATTTCGAAGTTTATAGTCGTCTAGCTTCACGGTAAACACCTTGCGAGTTTCGTCGTGCCCACCATGCCCGTCAGGAATCCTACTAAGAAACGGGGATCACTGGCACTTGTTAGCAAAGACAATTATAAACTTCTTGAACTTTTTCGTTAGTTTTTCTTTCAAGAGAAAAAGTAACTCGTATCAAAGGCGGAAACTTTGGAATCTAAAGGGTGCCACCCTTAACTGGCTCTGTTTCTTTTTATCTGAAAAAGAAATAGAGGAAAGAAAAGCAGACTTTTTCTAAATGATGTTATAGGGGTAAGTCAGAGGTAATGTCCGTCTTTTAATTGCGACAGTCCTCGCTCCACTGCGGAACTTATTTTGTTGGACGACTGAGTAGAATGTTTACTGAGAAGCTAGGTAACATCTAGAAAAAAGATTTTAGTCTAAAAAAAATTTATATCAAAGACGGAAACTTTGGAACCTTTATTATAAATTTCACACCTTTTTCAAGGAGGCCTCAATGGAAATAAAAAAACCATTTAAAAGTCATCTTCCTCAATTAGAAGAATTTTTTAAAACAGTTATATCTGATACTGCCGCAAAAGAAGAAATAAAAATTCCAGATTTTGTAGATGAAGAAGTAAAGGAAAAAATGAAGTATTGTGAGGATTATTTTAAAAAGGGTAGTAATATATCTATCTTAATTGCTCTGGATGGAGAAAAAATAATAGGGACTATATCATCTTCATATTGTGATTCAGATATAAAGAGTGTGATTAAAGATCTCAAGAAAGATTCTATGAAGATAGGAACTGTATATATCCATCCTTCCTATCAGAGAAAAGGCCTTGCAAAAATTCTTTTAAATGAAATGTATAAAATACTAAGATCTAAAAATGTAGAAAAATTTTATTTGGATTCCGGTTATAAAAGTGCCCAGAGGTATTGGACTAAAAATTTAGGAGAACCATTTTTTACAGCTAAAGATTACTGGGGACCAAAAATGGATAATCTGATTTGGAAAGTTAAATTATGATGAGGGGCCTATCCCGTTATTTAATAAGGAAAATAAAGTTTGAGGTCTTGAACCCATTATCGATGGTGGGAACTCACATTATTCAACGCAGAGGCTCAGAGTACACTGAGATTCTCAGAGATTTTTTGTCGCAGATTACACAGATTATTCATCACAAAGAAAAGAGATAAAGAGACACGCAAAGATTTTGTCACGAATTATCACTAATTTTAGAACTAAAAAATATTTTTTCTTTAGGTTTTTAAACTTTTAATTTTGAAGGCGATATTACTTTTGCAGTAATTATCCTACCGAGAGCGATATACAAATTAAGTTCTCTCAATATCCTTAAATTTTATTATAGAATTTCTAGAATATTGGTGATGCCCTTTTCGGGTACGCAGTAAAACGAGGACTATGGCTCGAAAGCTCGTAGCTATCTTATTTCTATTTAGAAGCTATTTTCAAAATTTGAGCTTTTCTTTGGTTCGTTTCTTTTGCTCACTCACATTTAAAATTAGATTTAATTATATCTGATTTTAATACTCGTGAATCGAAATGAACCCGTATCAAAGGCGGAAACTTTGGAATCTTTATTATATTGCTAAATAAAAAAATAATAAAAAAGTAAAATTTACCGAGAAATTAAAAAAGACCCATAAATAGAATGGGTCTTTTAAGAAATCAAAAAATCTATTGAGGATAGATTTTTCTAAGTGGATTCTATTTTTTAACTAGATTAGAATCTAATTCACATAAAATTTAGGAGAGAGAGAGTCTCGAGAACATATGTCTTGAGTCCACTTACCAAAATTTTACAACTAGATGCCCAAAAAAACAATATTAACTAACTAAATAAACTATTAATTAACTAAACTAAATAACTACTTTCTTATCTGAGAAGTTATGTATATTTTTAAAGATATTGCATTAGGGGGCCTCCGAACACAATGTATTTCTATGAGTATACAAAAGGGCTCCTGAAATTAAATTTCAGGAGCCCATCGATACAATCATTATAATGAATTCTCTTGGGGAGAGGATAGTAGTTTAACTACAATACTCATTACATGTATATTTTATAGTTTTTTGGAGAAAAAAACAACTTAAAAATTGATTAGTTTTATACTAATGAAGTAAAAGAAAACTTTCAGAAACAATAAAAAGAGCTGTACAGCAGCTCTTTTTATTGTTCTTTAAAGCAGTATATTACAGGAATTACAGACATAAGCTCTTGTAAATCCTCTAGAGACAGCATTGGTCAATGCTGTCTCTAAATTCCTAAAGATACCCAGATAAACTTTATTTTTAGTTGGTATATGATTACAGTCAGATTGGTGTATTTCGTAAGTTTTAGTATCAATATAAAAATCAATATAATGAATCATAGAAGCCACCTCCTTTTTTATCCTAAAATTATACCACAAAAGTTACAAAAATGGAAACTCTGACTAAAAGAAGATATTTGAAACTTACCAACCTATGGAAGTACAGCAGCAAGAAGGGCATCTGGCATTGATATAGCCTTTAGAAATTCCCCTCATGATAGCAGATTCTAAATTATGATGAAATCCTAAATTAATATAAAGTTTAAAATCAGTATAAAAAGCTGAAGAAAGGCCAAGTTGTCTCAGCAGTATAGAGCACTTGGCTGAGTGAATTTCTTGAGTTTTAGTGTTAATAAAAAAATGAATGATTAATCCTCCTATGTTACTTTTTTAAAAAGTATAACATAAAATTTAAAAAATGGAAGGGGAAATTTAAGGAATGGTTAAAAAAACTAAATTTCACTAAAATTAGAAGGGGGGTGTTTTGGATGAAATCCAAAAAGAGCACCTAAGTGCCCTAATGATTTCATTTTAAATTATGATAACTCTTACATTAATCTTTCAAACCACAACCCTCTTTCATATAAGCTTAGTACTCCATGGAATCATTTATTAATGTGATAATTTCCCTTATATCTGTTCCCCTGCCAAAAGAAATCCCAAATTCTCCCAATCCAGATAACCAAAATTTTAATTCTGAATCCAAATCAAATGACTGGGTGGTTTCAACAGAAAAAGATATTATTTTTGAGTATGGAATACACATATATTGGATTTTTTTTTCTGCAGTCTTTTGAAGATCCAGTGTTATTAATTTTTTTTCGGTGAAAAATACCATATCTTCAATAGAACGATAAGTTAATAACACCACTTCATCCCCTTTCAAAAGAAAGTCTATATCTCTTTTAGAACTCTCATTTGGTATTTTTACCATTGCTGTAAATTTTTGTTTATTATTTGTCATTGTCCCCCCTTAAGCCTCATGGCAGATTTCAAATATATCTTACGGTATTTCCGGCACAGGTATTTCTGGTGCAGGTGCTTCCGGTGCGGGTACTTCCGGTGCAGGTATTTCCGGTGCAGGTGTTTTTGGTTTAGGTTTTTCCGGTGTTGGTATTTCCGGTTTAGGTTTTTCTGTTATTTTATACATTTTTTTACTCCTCCTAAATTACCCTTATAATTTTAATTCCTTATAAAACAATTACCCAGAGTTTAAAGATTAAAACATTGTCACTGCTTCCTTCTGAGTAATGGGAGATCGCTCTCTTTTTTTTCTTCATGATATTCATCTTATTGTCTGCTTCTAACAGCAAATATTCCACAGTCTTCTTATCATGGTAGGAAGATTCCGAAATTCCAAAGCTTATGGATTCACTGTAACTTTTACTGTTGCTTTTTTGGGAGTCCTCATTATATATCCTTATCTTCTCTCTTAATCGTTTCATAACTTTCCTTGCCCCTGCTATATCACATTCAGGAAGGATTGTTAGAAATTCATCTCCCCCCATCCTGGAGATAATATCCGATTCCCTTATACTGGATCTCAGCATTTCAGCGACATCTCTTATGAGCTCGTCTCCCTTGGTATGACCAAAGGTGTGATTCACAGATTTTAGTCCATTGAGATCTATGAGGCATACCGACAAGCTGTTTTTATCCCTCTTTGAGAGACTAAAATGATTTTTCAGCATCTTTAATCCCATTCTTCTGTTATAGGTATTGGTCATATCATCCATGGATGGATAATGTTTAAGTTCCTTTGTTTTTTCTTTTATCCTTTCCTCTAGATGCCTGGTTCTCTTCATAGATAAGTATGTAATGATAGATCCAAATAAGATGGCAAAAAAAATAGGCAGAATAAAATAATTTAAGTCAAATTCCGTTATATTCATTTTTAGACTCACCATCACCACAATAGATACGAAAATTATCATCAAAATAATATTTATAACTAAAGTCTTCCACACCTTCAATTTCATATTCCACCCCTCCATATAAAAAAAAATCAGCCAGCCTCCATAAATAAAAAATATTTCATCTACTTATTCTTACCAGAATCTTTGAATAATTCCTTGAATTTTTTCATATAGATAAGTTGCTGCTAAAAAAACTAAGGATTCCATCTTTAACAAGGTTCATTTTAACTTTGAAAGTGATATTACTCAGTACTTTCATATATACTAGAGCGTTCAACAAATTAAGTTCTCTCAAAATTCTTAGCGAATCTCTTTATCTCGTTTTCTCAAAGTTCTGTGACCCTTACTTTATGATGAAGAATTAAATATTTTTGAGAAAATAATAAAAGCCAACTAAGATTCTTAGTTGGCTTTTAAAATACTATGTTAACAAAATATTTGCATTAAACATTTTGTTTCATTCTGATTGAGTCTATCTAGCTAAAACTAAAGATACACTTATCATCGTTGAAAATACTGTTGAAACTTTCAACATATAAACTATTTTTTTCATTTTTTTCTCCTCTTTGTTACCGCGGTTATAGATCTCGTCATCTACAGTTTTCCGGTACTGTTTTTATTTCACTTCTAACTTCTTAGGACCATTCAAAAATATGAGTGATACAATATAATATCATATAAGTTAAAAAAAGTCAACGGTTTTTTTGTAATTAAGTTCGGATTTTGTTTTTTGTTAAAAAGAATGTTTGAAAATAATACTAGCGAGTAGTTCAAATAAAATGGATTTTCTCGTATAAGCCCTTATATCAGTGTTTTGAATAGGTTTTCATCAAATTAAATAAGGAAGCATAAAAAACAAACAAAATTTGTGGCGATATAGAACACCCACGGAGTTTTTATTAACCAAGAAATCATAGAGTTGAACAGGATAACCTAAATATTGAAGAATTTTTATTAAATTTCTATCCGGATAGAAGGTCATATTCCCTTATTATTTTTTTAGGAAACTATAAATTTTATTTTGAGTCTATGATATAATAATAAGGTGGTAGATAAAAAAAACCTTTATCACCAAAGGTAATGAGAAGAAATAGAAATATTGTTTAATGGAAAAGATAGGGAGGAAATATGCCTAGAAATATAGTTAAGATACGGCCCAAAAAGAATCTTTTTGAGTCTGTAGGAGTAAAAAATATAGAGTTAAAAGAGATAACTGTCTATGAAAAACTAAAAAAAATAGAGTTATTGTGTGTGGTAAAAAATCCTCATAACTTAGATGAGCTGGACCTTATTCAAAAAGAGATCGATAAAAAGTTTGGAGATAAATTAGAGCTGGATTTAGGAGTTGAATTTGAGGCTGCCAATCTGACTAAGATGGATATAAAATTGGTTGTAGAGAGGATTATCAGGGAGTTAAAAAATACCAGTGCTCCCTCTAGATCTTTTTTACACCTGTATAGGATCTATATCCACGACCAGCATATAGATATAGAATTAAAGGATCAGGTGTCTTTAGACAACCTTTTAAAGGCTGAAGTGGACATAAAATTAAATACCAGATTGGGAAGATATGGGATAAATAATCTCGATATCCGGCTCCTTGTGGGAGACTTTACCAGAGAAGTCAGAGATATGGATGATGAAATTATCAGAATCACCAAAGAACAGATTGAAAGATCCAATAAGGAGATCCAGCTGAACAATCCGGTAAAGCAGGTTACAGAACAGCCTAAAAGGACCGAGCCCAGAGATATGGAGAAGGTCAGGGTTATTGAAAGCAGCGAAGGGAAAAAAATTCTCTTTGGACGGGGAATGATCAAGGGGTCAACCAATGATTTTTTAGAGTTCAACGAAATCTATCCCGGAGAAGTCTGCACCTTGGAAGGAGAGGTCTTCAAGGTTGAACAAATTGAGATAAAAAACAAATGGAGAATTGTAAAGTTTGGAATGACCAATCATAAAGATTCAATCTCCATTAAAATATTTACAAAGATAGAAAATAAAGTGGATATTAAAGCCGGAATGTGGGTAAAGGTCAAGGGGAAAAAAGAAAATGACCAGTATACCAATAACGAAGATATCCTGGCTGCAACCAATGTAAATGCCATTGAGTCTAAAACTGTCCAGCGAAAAGATGAGGCAGAGATAAAGAGAATTGAACTCCATGCCCATACTAAGATGAGTGATATGGCAGGACTTATCGATGCTAAAGATCTGATTAAACATGCCCACTCTTGGGGTCATAAGGCTATTGCTGTCACTGATTTTGGTGTAACCCACTCATTCCCCTTTGCTTTCAAGGCAGCTAAAGGAATGGAAGACTTTAAAGTGATCATGGGCTGCGAAGCTTATGTAGTAGACGATGCTGTAAAGATGGTAAAAAATGCCAAAGATAATATCATAGAAGATGAAACTTATGTAGTTTTTGATATAGAGACTACCGGATTTGATCCTCATAACGATGAGGTCACAGAAATAGGAGCAGTAAAATTAAAGGGAACTAAGGTTATCGAAAGGTTTTCTACCTTTGTTAATCCCAATAAACCTATCCCGGAAAATATAGTGAAACTTACCGGTATTACCGATGAAATGGTTGCAGATGCTCCTCAAATTGAGGAAGTTTTACCTAAATTTTTAGAATTTGCCAAAGATGCTACCATGGTAGCCCACAATGCAAAATTTGATATAGGGTTTATTCAGACAAAATTAAAGACCAGACTGGATCAAAATTACGATCCTGCTGTAATAGATACATTACTGTGGGGTAGAAATATCCTAAAGGAACTAAAAAGACATAATTTAAAAGCCATGGCAAAACATCTGGGTGTAGAGCTCGATAACCATCATAGAGCCGTAGATGACGCTGAAGCTACAGCACATATATTTGTAAAGATGATGAATATGGTTCTGACAAAGGGAGCTTATAAGTTAAGTGAGATAGACAATGTCTATGAAACCGATGTAAGGCTCATGGATACATTCAATACCATGATCCTGGTAAAAAACCAGAAAGGGTTGAGAAACCTGTATGAATTGGTTTCAAGAGCTCATATTGATTTTTACGGACAGAAAAAACCCAGAATACCTAAGTCACTCTTAACAAAACTCAGGGAAGGGCTGATTATAGCCAGCAGCGGAAGCGGTACTTTTAGAAATGAAGGGGAACTGACAAAAGCTTACCTTCGTGGTACGGCTAAATCGGAGATTGAAGAATTAGCTAAATACTATGATTATTTTGAGATCCATCCAAGGGGTACATATACCGAATTAGTTGAGAAAAAAGAAGTGGAATCATATGACAGTATCATTGAGATGAATAAATACTTTGTGGAGTTAGCTGAAAAACAGGGGAAGATCGTAGTAGCCACAGGAGATGTGCAGTATCTGAATCCAGATGAACACCTGACTCGGAGTGTCCTCCGGTATGGTAGCGGAATGGCATTTAATTCATGGCAGTATGATAACCAGCTGTACTTCAGGACTACCCATGAGATGATTGAGGAGTTCTCATATTTAGGGGACGTGGCAGCAAATGAAGTGGTTATAGATAATACCCATAAGATCAATGATATGATTGAGAAGGTTCAGCCTATTCCAGATGGTTTTTATCCCCCTAAGATGGATAATGCAGAGGAAGAAGTAAGTGACATGACTTACAATAAAGCTTATAAAATATATGGTAATCCCCTGCCGGCTCATATTGATGCTAGGATTAAAAGGGAATTAAAGGCTATCATTGGAAATGGCTTTGCAGTATTATATCTGTCGGCCCAAAAATTAGTAAAGGAGTCCCTGGACAACGGATATCTGGTAGGATCCAGAGGATCTGTAGGATCATCCCTGGTGGCATTCATGATGGATATCACCGAAGTAAACGCTCTTTATCCCCACTATGTGTGTCCTGAATGCCAGTATTCAGAATTTATGGATAAGGAGGGAAGCGGGGTAGACCTCCCTTCTAAAAAATGTCCTGAATGTGGCGTGGAACTGACCCGTGACGGTCATTCTATACCATTTGAAGTATTTATGGGATTCAACGGGGATAAGGTTCCGGATATAGATCTGAATTTCTCAGGTGAATACCAGGGAACTATCCATAAATATTGCGAGGTCTTATTCGGAAAAGAAAACGTATTTAAGGCAGGGACTATCTCTACCCTGGCTGAAAGAAATGCCTACGGGTATGTAAGGAAATTTTCCGAAGAAAATGACCAGCCTATGAGAGGTGCCGAGATGGAAAGGCTGGCCAAAAAATGCGAAGGGGTTAAAAAAACCACAGGACAGCATCCCGGCGGAATGATCATCGTTCCAGAGGGAAAATCCATCTATGATTTTACCCCTGTACAGCGGCCTGCAAATGACCAAAATTCCACTTCCATAACCACCCACTATGATTATCACGTAATGGACGAACAGCTGGTAAAACTGGATATATTGGGGCATGATGACCCTACTACCATCAAATTATTACAGGATCTTACTGGGGTAAATATCTATGATGTTCCTCTGGCAGATCCAGACACATTGAAATTATTTTCTTCAACGGAATCATTGGGAGTCACACCTGATGAAATTGGCTCGGTAGTTGGAACTTATGGAGTACCGGAGTTCGGTACCGGGTTTGTAAGACAGATGCTGGTAGATACCAAGCCAACAACCTTTGCAGAACTCTGTCGTATCTCAGGGCTCTCCCACGGAACAGATGTCTGGCTGAACAATGCCCAGGAATTTGTCAGAAAAAAAGAAGCTACCTTATCTGAAGTAATCTCAGTAAGAGACGATATTATGAACTATCTTATCGATTCAGGAATCGAAAAAGGCCTGGCCTTTAAGATCATGGAATTTGTCAGAAAGGGAAGACCCAGCAAGGAGCCTGATACCTGGGAGGAATATTCAAATATTATGAAGGGCAGAAAAGTTCCTGCCTGGTATATTGAATCGTGTAAGAGGATAAAGTATATGTTCCCTAAGGGACATGCGGTGGCTTATGTTATGATGGCAATGAGGATAGCATATTTCAAAGTTCATTATCCCCAGGCTTTCTACACTGCATACCTGACCAGGAAAGCAGATGATTTTGATTCCGACTTTATGCTGACTTTAGGCGGGATAAAGAGTAAGATTAAGGAATTAAACAATGAACCCCGAATGGATGTAAGACAGAAGGGGCAGATGGCACTATCTGAGATCATCCTGGAGATGAATGCCCGTAAAGTAGAATTTTTAGGAGTGGACGTATATGAGTCCGATGGTTTTAAATTTAAGATCGAAGGTGACAAGATAAGGCTGCCCCTTATTGCTGTAAATGGATTAGGAGCAGCAGTGGTTGAAAATATGCTCAATGAACGTACTGGAAGAACTTTTTCATCCTATGAAGACCTCAAGAGGAGAACAAAGGCTTCTGCTACAATCATTGAGAAATTAAAAACCCTAGGTGCAATTGAAGGATTAAGCGACACAGATCAGAAGAGCTTATTCTAGGAACGTGACGTTCCATCCAATTAGGAGTAATTTAAATTTTTATAAACTTAAAATTTTTATAATTAATTTATGAGTTCTTAGATACAAAAAAAAGAGTGAATATTCACTCTTTTTTTTTGAACTTTATTTAAGGATTACCCTCATAAGAGGAGTTCCTGCATCTACCTTTTCCCCCGGATCCACCAATAGTTCTATATAATCTACATTATCGTCACTTACAATTATAGGAGTGATTATAGACTTTGCATTTTCCTTCAGATAATCTAAATCATAGCTTACTAATTTATCTCCTGCTTCCACCATCTTTTTAGGAGAAAGTTCTACAATCCTTTCAAATCCTTTTCCTCCTAAAAGAGATGTCCCCACACCGAAATGGATAACGATATAGACACCTTTTTTAGGTTCAAATATTAAAAGGTGATTAGTTTTAAATATCTCTACCTTGGAAGATATAGGAGCACAGATCTCCCCGGGCTCGGGAATTATGGCACACCCGTCTCCTATGATATTACTTGTAAAAACATTGTCCGGCACTTCATTTAGATCCAAGACCTCACCTTTAAGGGGTGAATATATTAATATTTCTTTATTTTTTTTAAACATATCTTTCAAACTCATCATAATCAGATTCCTCCTGTAAATTTATTGTGCGCCCTTTATTACACCATACATATAACCTATATAAACCACAACCAATATAATTCCTGTCAATCTGCCAATTTTTTTATTTAATATGGCAAATGCTCCCACCAGGATTGTAGCCATTCCTACATTCATAGCATCGGTAATCATAGCATGATCCACTACAATTGGTTTTATAGCCATAGATGCACCTAAAGTAAGTAAGATATTAAAAGTATTCGATCCGACTATATTCCCTATAATAATACCCTGCTGTCCCTTTCTGGCAGCCATTATACACACTACAAATTCAGGGAGTGACGTTCCTACCCCTACAATAGTAAGCCCTACCAAATGCTTACTCATTCCAAAGGTCCTGGCAATCTCAGATGCATATTCAATGACCATATCCCCGCCCTTTACTACGGCAATTAGTCCAATTACAATCATTGCTATGTCTTTAGAAAGATGTTTAACAGATGGCTTTTTTTCCTTCTTTCCACGTAAGAATTTATTTAATTTAAAAGTTCCTTCAGCGATTTCATAGATCATCATCTTCTTTTCTTTATATTTTTGATCTACCAATGATTTTCCTATTGTTTCTTTGACAAAATAAGCAAAGATTAATATTAAGATAACACCGTCAATCCTGGTAAGATTTTGATCAAAGCCTAAAAGTGTTCCGTCAAAGGCTAAAAATGGCAGTAAAATAGCAGCAACTATAGCTATGGGAAAGTCAAAGGATGCTAATTTTTCATCTATTATCATAGGCTTGAATATAGCAATTGCTCCCACAATGAATAAAATATTAAATACATTTGATCCCACTATGTTTCCAACTGCCATCTCGTTGGAATTATTAGTTATAGCAGCCATATTAACTGCAAATTCCGGTAACGACGTTCCAAACCCCACAATAACTATTCCAATAATTAGTTCAGGAATTTTAAATGCCTTGGCCACAACTGAAGACCCTTCGATAAAAACATCTGCTCCCTTTATTAAAATAGCAAAAGATACTATTAATAATACATAAACCATAATATACAACCTCCTAAAAATTTCATATTACTTCTTTTATTTTTATTGTCCACTTTTTTACAACAAAATGTATTATACTCCTTTTTTTGTTAAAGTCAAGGAAAAAAAACGATTTTTAAACATGTTCTCTTTCTAGATTTTTAATTGAATTTTAATTTTAAATTAATTATTGTTTGATCAGGGTTAATATCTGCTAATGGTACCAGCAAATTGAACTGATATCTCCAATTCCTAGTTTTCTAAGGATATAAAAAAGCAGCGTGAAGCTGCATCCAGATCGGTTCCTAAAATAACTATTGTTAAAATAGTTAAAAATATGATATAATGTACTCGGTCTATTGTACAATATTGGTCTCTAATCTTGTTATTTACTTACCAAATTAACCTCATTAGTTAAGAAGTATCTTGACGTTTTTTGCAATGTGTGATATCATTGCAAAGTAAAATATTATTTTAAATATTAAATTTTTAAATTCTTAGGAGGAATTAATTTGGCACATACTAAATCAGGTAGAAAAAGAATAAGAACAGCAGAAAGAAACAGAGTGAGAAATCAAGCTGTAAAATCTAGAACTAAAACTATGGTAAAGAAATTATTAACAGCTATCGAAGCTAAAGATGCAGAAGCAGCGAAAGCAGCATTATCTGTAACTTACAAAGAGTTAGATAAAGCAGTTACTAAAGGTGTTTTCAAGAAGAACACTGTATCAAGAAAGAAAGCTAGATTAGCTGCTGCAGTTAACGCTTTATAATTACCTGTAATAACATGAGACTAAAAAGGAGTTGAATTTTCAACTCCTTTTTTATTTATCACAACTTTCCTGTCCTATGTTGCATCTTTTTAAGGATAACTTACATAAATTTATAAAAAAAGAGCATAAACCCTCAAGTTTTATACTCTTTTCAATCTTTATATTTAATTTATAAATTCCTGTATCATATTGTCATAATACTGAAATAAAATTCTGTTGAATAGAAAATAAAGCCCTGCAGCTATGGCAATACAGAGATAAAGTTTATTTTTTAATCTTCCTCCCTCTCTTTTTTTGAGTACACACACCCGCAATAATCCTGACGATAAAGGTTGTGGTCACGGGATAATTCTATGGATCTTTTATATCCATTTTTTTTCTTGAAATCAGCTCTTAAAAATTTAATTCCTAATCTTTCCTCCAGCTCTATCCCGATTTCATTTATTTTCTGGCCATTTTTTAACGGGCTGATAGAAAGAGCTGTACTAAAGTAGTCAAACTTTAGTTCCTTAGCCATCTTAGCTGTCCGGGTAAGTCTCAGGTCAAAACACTCAAAACAACGTTCCCCTCCCTCTCTTATATCTTCTAATCCCCTTATTTTATAATAAAATTCTTTGGTATCATATTCCCCGCCTAAAAACTCTATTTTATTCTTAGACGTTTTGTTAACAGTTTTTATAAATTCCTGCTGCTCAACATATCTTTTTTGATATTCATCGTTGAAGGTAATGTTTGGATTATAGTAATATACTGTAATCTTAAAATAATCTGCCAGATACTCCAGTACATACGACCCGCAGGGTGCACAGCACGAATGCAGCAGTAAAGTCGGAATATAATCTGATTTTTCTATTTCTTTTATCTTTTTTTCCAAGATCACCTGATAGTTTATTTTTGGTTTATTCATAATTTTTCTCCTTTTGACTCTTCCTTTGTATAGTTTTTTTAACCCTCTCCTTCTTAAGTGATTCTACGATTATTAAAATTAAGTTTACTTAATACTCAATTTTAAATGTATACCCTCCCAGGGAGAAACAAAGTAGAAAAAGTAAGTCTTTCTCCCTATTCAGGGAGAGAGTGCCGATAGGCAAGAGAGGGTTTCTATACCTCCAATATAAAGGTCTCCAGCATTAGATCCAGTTCCCCGTTTCCGGATTTAAATTTAGCTTCTATATCCAAGACTTTATTTAGATATTTTTGCAGTGCATCACTGTCAAACCTTTCTATGAGGGGTAGTTTTAAAAAAATAACATAGGGATGGCTGAATCCCCTTTTATTTTTAAATAAATTTTTATTGTTCTCAAAGGCTACTTTAAAGGAGTTATAGTTTCTGGTTGATTTTATAGTTCCTTCTTCAAAAAGAACACGCAGTTTCAATAGATTTAACAGTTCTCCCATGAATATATTTAAAAAGAAAATATGCTCCTTGGATTTCTTCAGGTGGAGGAGGGTGTTTTCCTTCTTCCCCTGCAAGACCTCCTTTACCATATCAAAGGTATTATACTCCTTGGATACAGTTAAAATATTTATAACTTTTTCAAAGGCGAAAACTTCCCCATCTAAAAAAGTGTTTACTTTCTGCATCTCCTGACGAAGAGTAGAGAGGTCTCCCCCTACCATGTCTTTAAATTTTACTGCTGCAGGTTTGTCCACATTGAGGGTATTCATAATATAGTTAATTGTGGTATTTCCGTCTTTATCCGACACTTCCATTAATTTAAAATTCCCCTCAACTTCCTTTCGTGCTTTTTTCGGGAAAGGTTTCACTTCCTTTCCGAACTCGTTGAGGGAGGAGTTATATATAATAATTATATCTTTATTTAATATATTAAAATTATTCATAGCCTTAAAAAAATTCCAGATTTTATCGATTTTTTCTGCTCTTTTAAGAATTAATAATTCTTTTCCTCCAAACATAGAATTTATGGAGATGGACTGAAAAAATAACTCCTCCTCCTTTAAGCTGGCATCAAAGGTCTTTTGTAAAATATTTGGTGTTTCCACAGTTAATTTACCGAGAAGATCTTTATAAACTAACTCTGTGGTTGAATCACCTATGATTAAATAGTTCATCTAACCTCCCCTTTAAAAACTTCATCCCAAATATATTGCGGCTCCATCCCCAGATAGATGTCGAAGTTTCCATATTTATTTATTGAATTTACTATATTTTTATACATATCTATACGTATTTTTTTAAAATATCTCTCCTTCCCATCTATTCCAACTATAAATTCATTGAAAAACAGGTCTGTATTTCGTTCTGCCAATACTTTCTGGCGCAGCCCTTTTTTATAT
Source organism: Psychrilyobacter piezotolerans (assembly GCF_003391055.1). Classification (NCBI taxonomy): domain Bacteria; kingdom Fusobacteriati; phylum Fusobacteriota; class Fusobacteriia; order Fusobacteriales; family Fusobacteriaceae; genus Psychrilyobacter; species Psychrilyobacter piezotolerans. Next base: position 3,522 of record NZ_QUAJ01000034.1, on the reverse strand, counting down.
CTGATGGTTCCAATTCCTATATCCCTTATCTTAGTCGGATCAAGGACAGAAAATATCTCTTCTACCATACCTCTGTAAGCGGTGTCACTTCCCTCTATATCTATCATGGGATCTAATCGAAGTCCTATGGAATAACCGTGTTCTTGGAGTTTTTTGGCAGCGGCAATACGTTCCCTCAGAGATGATGCTCCTAACTCATACCTGTCTATGACTTCCTGGGGGCTGAATGTGAATGATATAAGGATATTCTTAGGAGGAGTTATCTCTAACAAATTTTTTATATTATGACTTTTCGTTCTCAATTCCAGGATCAATTCCGGTCTGTCTTTAAAATACCCTATAAGATCGGAAGTTACATTGGTAAGGTTATCGTGAACCAGGGTGTCATTGACAATCCCGGCACTTACCATAGTTCCGCTTTTATTAAATTTATCTAATTCGATGAACATATCTTCTAAGTTTACATAGAAAATAAAGGCACTGTGGTTGAAATAATCTCTAAGGTAGCAGTACAGACAGTTAAAGGGACAGTTATTTTCATATGACAGATAGAACTCCTCTTTTATCTTGGATAAGTTGTCATCCAGATAATAATTCTTCAAAAAATTCCCTTTTTTAGTGGTGAAAAGCATATACTGCTTCTCCTCCTCATTGGTTAATTTCATATCACGAATCATTTTAACAAATGTCTTCTCATCTTCAATGAGCTTATAATTTTTTATCTTTTCCAGGATCTCTATTCCTTTTTTATGATTTTTAACATCCTCTGTTATATATATTTTACTCATTATTTTCTCCTGTTTTTTTAATTTTTTCTGGGTTATTATCTGAAGTGCACGTGGATAAAAGTACTGTGAAACACTAATTATTATACTATTTTAATCAGTTTTCTTCAATGATATGATATAATAAACTTTAGATAAGGACTAATACCAATTTGATAATTAAATGACACAATGAAAGTAATTAATAACTTATAACTTAACCACCGATAAACACTGATCTTGCAAATGAAAAAATAAAAAAAATAATAACGAACGGTCACAGAGCTGCACGGAGGGAAAGAGGTCTGTGAATCTCTTTTTCTAACTTTGTGGATCTTTATGTTAAAAAGTAGTTTTTTAAGAAGGCTTCTGTGTAACAGCTATAAAATTTTTATAAGATTTGTGTAGATTGGCGGCAAAAATTATTAGTGTAATTTAAAATATCAATTTATAAAAATTAGAGATGAATAAAATTAGGAGGATACATGAAAAAAAGAATACAAGAAGTAATAGTGGTAGAGGGTAAAGATGATATTTCCGCAGTAAAAAAAGCTGTAGATGCTGAGATGATAGAGGTCAATGGGTTTGCTGTGAGAAGAAAATCGACTCTGGAAAAGATAAAAAATGCCTGCGAAAGAACAGGGGTAATCGTCTTGACCGACCCTGATTTTGCAGGGGAACAGATTCGAAAAACTATTGAAAATTATGTTCCTGATGTTAAACATGCTTATATATCCAGGGAGGAAGGGAGAAAGGGGGATAACATCGGAATTGAAAATGCTGATCCTGAATCTATCTTAAAAGCCCTAGAGGGAGCAAAATTTAAAGTTATTTCAGAAAGAAAAGAATTTACTGTTACCGATATGATTGAAAACAATCTTTCTGTAGGGTCAAATTCCAAGATGAACAGACAAAATTTAGGGGGATTATTGAAGATAGGATACGCTAACAGCAAACAGTTTTTAAGTAAATTAAATAATTTTGGAATAAGCCGGGATGAATTTGAAAGTGCCATAAAAAAATTAGAAAATAAAAATTAGATCTTCCAGAAATAGCTAAGGTCTAGACCCCCATCTTGGGGGTCTTTTTTTGTAATTTTCATAATTTTTAACATCCTAGATAATAAAAAAGAAAATTTTTTTTATTAATTTCCAAAAATACCTCCAGAGGATAAAGATATTTTTTTCACTATTTAAAGTTTGTAAAGTAATGAAAACATGCTTTTAAATGATGTTGTTTCTTATCTTGGATATTTTTTTCACGACACATCGACAAATTGAGTGTTTGTTATCTGAAGTAAATGCATTTATTTTATGAGGAATGGTTGATTTTGATAAAAGTATATAGTATAAATGATTAGATCGAAAAAATAATAAATTTAAAGGGGGATAAAATAATGAGAATAGGAATACCTGGAGAGATCAAACCACAAGAGCATAGAATTGCACTAGTACCAGAGGGAGCAGCAGAATTTGTTAACAGAGGGCATAATGTTTATATGACATCTGGAGCAGCAAATGGAATTGGATTAACTGACGAAGATTATAAAGCTGTAGGAGTAGAGATTCTTTCAACTTTAGAGGAAGTTTATGAAGTTTCAGATATGATCGTAGGAGTTAAAGAGCCTCAACCTAGAGAACTTGCTCTCATTAAACCCGGACAAATTCACTATAGATACCTTCATTTAGCACCTGACTACGACCAGACAGTAGGATTAATGAAAGCAGGAGCTACCGGGATTGCATTCGAAACTGTAGAGATGGAAAACAGAAGTTTACCATTATTAGCACCAATGTCTGAAGTTGCTGGTAGAGAAGGAGTTATCTTCGGAGCTAATATCTTAGCAAAACATATGGGTGGAAAAGGAATCTTATTAGGAGGAGTTACTGGTACTGCTAGAGCAAAAGTTGTTATTGTAGGAGCTGGAATCTCTGGACAAGCAGCACTTAAGATGGCAGTTGGATTAGAAGCTGACGTTACTATATTAGATGTAGATATCGCTAAATTAAAGTATCTTGATGATATTTATGGAAATAAGATCAAAACTTTATACTCTAATTCAGGAAATTTAGCAGCACAGATTAAAACTGCTGACTTAGTAATATCTACTGTATTAATTCCAGGAGCAAAGTGTCCGCATTTAATTACTATGGATATGATAAACTCAATGGAAGCAGGATCAGTAATTGTAGACATTTCAATCGACCAAGGTGGATCGACTCCTATATCTAAACCTACATACCATGAGGATCCTACTTTCTTAACTGACAACGGTGTTGTAATGTACTGTTGTGCTAATATGCCTGGAGCTATGCCTAGAACATCTTCATATGCCCTTGCAAATGTTACACTTAAATACGGATTAGCAATAGCTGATTTAGGAGTAGAGGGAGCTATCAATAGATTCCCTGAATTAAGACCTGGTATCAATGTTTATGAAGGTAAATTAGTTTACAAGCATGTTTCAACTGCTTTCCCTGATTTAAAGTTTGATGAATTAGATTCAGTAATGAAATAGTATTTTAAAAGCTCAAGGTTATCCTTGAGCTTTTTTTATTATCTAGGAAATTATAAATTTGAATATTTGTAAAAAAGAAGAAGTTTAGTTGGATGATAAAGAATTTTTAGAGAAAAAATTACTTTTAGGAAATAAATGAATAAAAAAATGTATATAAAAAGGGGCTTAGAAAATAAGCTTCTTCGAAAATATTAAGTTGTAAAAATTTAAGAATAATACAAATCTCCATATTTTTTATGA
>NZ_QUAJ01000033.1 GCF_003391055.1 Psychrilyobacter piezotolerans | reverse complement strand
AAGTTAAATTTGTGATAAGATGATCATGGATAATTTTATTGACTTACTAATTGTAAGTGAATTGAAATAACATTTTTAAATTGAATGCTTGTGAAAAAATGAGGAATTTGTTACAAAGATAATTTTAGAAGTTTGTGTTTAATGTGGGGTCGGAGGTTAATAAATTTCAAGTTTTGAAATCTGTGTAATCTGCGACAAAGAAAGGTCTAAGGATTCCATCCTTAATACGGGTCTGTTTCGATTCACGATTATCAAAATTAAATGTAACTAAATTTAATTTTAAATGTGATTGAAACAAGAAATAGACGAAAGAAAGTCAAGAAGGTTTATAATTGTCTTAGTGAGTAGGTCACAATCGTCATTGTAGAAACACTACGGCTGAAGTTGAACGACTATAAACTTCATTTTAAAACCAAGAAAAGTAATTTTCTTAGTGTTGAATAATCTGAGAAAATCTGTGTAATTTGTGACAAAAAAATATTTAGAAGACTTCTATGTAATAGGCTATAAAGGTTTATATATTTAAATTTCTTTATTTGAGTATGAAAAATTTTAATAATCATGAATCCTAAAATTTAATACTCGTATATCATTAGTATAAAATTGGTGGCAAAAATAGGTTCTAAAGATTCCATCCTTAACTGTGATCATTTCGATTCACGATTATTAAAATTAAATGTAACTAAATTTAATTTTAAATGTGATTGAAACAAGAAATAGACGAAAGAAAGTCAAGAAGGTTCTAACTCTTCCTTTTTATGGTTTCTCTCAAATCAGAGAAACCGAAGCTAAAATATTGTTGTCTAGTAAGTCACAATCGTCATTGTAGGAACAGTACAGCTGAAGCATAACGACTATAAACTTCATTTTAAAACCTGAATAAGTAGAGTAACATCTAGAAAAAGAAATTAAATTAAAAAGAAAGAACGCGAATGCGATGCATACACGGATAGAAGCTCTAATGATCGCAGATCTTTAAAGCGAAAAAAAAGAATTATCTGTGTAAATTATAGTTTTTCAGTGTATCTCAAAGAGATCCGTGTGCTATGAATTACACTAAAAACTTCATTTAAAATCAAAAGAATAATAATCAGTGATAATCTATATAGATCTGCGTCATCTGCGTTCTATAGACTAGTGTAAATTGGTGTCAAAAAAGGAAAGAAGAAATTAGGGGGAGAGAGATGTTAAAAAACGCTGTGAGAAGAAATACCATAAAAATATTATTGGATATAATACTGCTCAGTTCTGCCTTTATATTTTCTTTTATGATAAGGTTTGAAGGGGAATGGACAAAATATTTCAGGATAAGATATGTTGCCCATTTTCTGATTATCTACATTGTTTTAAACTTTATCTTAAAAATAAATAAAAAAAGCTGGAGATATACAGATTCACTGGATGTATTCAATATTATCTGTGTAGTTGTCATGTCTAATATGATCCATGCCCTGGGAGTAGTATTATTTTCTTTGAGTAAGTTTCCTATAAGTATGTTTGCACTTTTCATAGTGTTTGAAATATCATTTTTACTGATCGGGAGGTTTACATTCAGACTGAGAAGGACCCTGGAGAGTATCAGAAAAAATAAAAGGTGCATAGGTGTAAAAAAAAGAGCTTTAATGATTGGAGCGGGGGAAGCAGGGGAAGGTTTACTCCGTGAAAGCGTTAAGAATCCTAGTTTCAAACTGGACATAGTTGGATTGATAGATGATGATCCCAGGAAAAAAAACATGATCCTTCACACCAAGAGGGTATTGGGAAACAGGTTTGATCTCCCGAGACTGATAGATGAATATGATGTATGTGAAGTCATAATAGCCATTCCCTCTATGAGGGGGAAGGAGATAAAAGAACTCTATAAACTGATAGATGTAAATAAAACAGCAATAAAGGTACTGCCCAGCTACGATGCGATATTGGAAGGCAGTTCATTTATAAATCAAATCAGAGATGTAAAGGTAGAAGATCTCCTGGGCCGGGAAATAATAGAGGTAAACAGCAGGAATATAGCTCTGGGGATAGAGGGAAAGGTTATATTCATAACCGGGGGAGCCGGATCCATAGGCTCGGAGCTCTCCAGACAGATAATTAGGTATAACCCCAGGAAAATAATAAATATAGATGTGAATGAAAATGCAATATATTTTTTGGAGTTGGAATTAAAGAGAAAATATAAAAATGTAGAGATCATAAGTGAGATTGGAAATATAAGGGAATACGAGAAGATGGAATGTCTATTCCGGAAATATAAACCGGAGATAGTATTTCATGCAGCAGCCCACAAACACGTGCCTCTCATGGAGCACAACCCGGAAGAAGCTGTAAAAAATAATATCTTCGGAACTAAAAATATAATAGATCTGTCTGATATCTATGGTGCAGAGAGATTTATCCTGGTATCTACAGATAAGGCTGTAAATCCTACCAATATTATGGGAGCTACCAAAAGAGCTGCGGAAATCCTGGTAGAGGAAAAAAATAAAAAAAGCAGTACAAAGTTTGTGGCAACAAGATTCGGAAATGTACTGGGGAGCAATGGAAGTGTAATTCCGTTATTTAAAAAGCTGATAGAGGAAAAGAAAAATATAACTGTGACCCATCCGGAGATTACAAGATATTTCATGACCATACCGGAAGCAGCCAGCCTGGTGATAGAAGCCGGGACAATGGCAGATGGAGGAGAAGTATTTATCCTGGATATGGGAGAACCTGTAAAGATAATGGATCTGGCTAAAAATCTTATAAAATTATCCGGGCTGACATTGGGAGAGGATATAGATATAGAAATAACAGGTCTTAGACCTGGAGAAAAACTATATGAAGAGCTGCTCTATGATGTAAATAGTGCAGAAAAGACAGAAAATAAAAAGATCTTCATAGGTAAGCTGCATGATGATGAAGAGGTAAAGAATCTGGTCTATTTAAAAGAGTTAGAAGAAATACTGAAAGTTCATGAGTACGGGAAACTTAAAGAGATTATGAAGAAACTGGTAGTTACTTTCAGGGAGCCGGAAGAAGTGAATAATATGGTGAAACCCTCTTCCTCCTATGTCTCTCCCTCAAAGGGAGAAACCGAGGTTAGAATGGAAGAACAAAACTTAGTTACTAATTTAGGCTAAACTAAGGAATACTTGGAGCCTGTGTTAGGAGTTGTTGGGAGCTAGAGAGAGAATAGAGAAAACAATTGATAATTGACAATGAAAAGAAGTTTTCTTAAGTCGCAGATTACGCAGATAGAAGACGATTAAAGATTAACTAAAAAAACTTTGGACACAGAGATACACTGAGGGAAAAAGAGCGCGATCACAGAGAAAGAATTAAAATTTTGGTTAAAACCAAGAATAAAGCTAAAAAAACTGGAACGCGAATGTCTATGACATACACGGAAAAAACTCTGAAAATTAAAGATTTTAGTTTTTCTTTGTGAGCTTACTGTAAGGGATTTGGTTCTAGAAATCTGAAATAATCTGTGTAATCTGCGACAAAAATAGGTTCTAAGGATTCCATCCTTAACGGGGATACTTTTTCTCTGCAGCTAGAAATAAGTATCCAAAAAGAGCCGGAAGTTTATATGTTGTCTTGGTGAGTAAGTCACAATCGTCATTGTAGGAACAGTACAGCTGAAGTGTAACGACTATAAACTTCAGATTGAAGATCTTAATCAAAAAATAAAAGATTAAATCTGTGTAGATTAGAGTTTTTCAGTGTATCTCGAAGAGATCCGTGTGCTATGAATTATACTAAAAACTTCCATGTAATAGCAGAAAAAGTACATAGATTAGTGTAGATTGGTGGCAAAAAACAGATTTTACCCGCAAGGGGCATCACCAATATATCTACTCGATAAAGAGTATCACCAAAGTATCTAGAAATTTACTATGTAAATTAAGAACTATGAGATAAATTTTACTCTCGTAAACTAAGAATATTGCGATAGTCGGTATCAAAATGGGTTTTTCTAAAAGGGAATTATTAGGGATAAAAAGAGAAATAAAAATAAAAAATACTAGTTACTGGTAACAGGTTACTAGTTTTAGGCAGAAAGAGAAAAAATAATGATAAAAAAATATAAAAAAGGAAGGATAATAAATGAAAATATGTTTTGGAATAAAAAGAATTATAGATATTATGATATCACTATTAGGAATAATAATATTATCACCATTACTTTTAATTACAATAATTGCGATTAAATTAGAATCAAAAGGACCTGTAATATTTAAGCAAAAACGTTTAGGAAAAAATGGAAGAGTATTTGAAATTTATAAATTTCGTTCAATGTGTGTAGGAGCTGAAAAGGGTGGTGTCTATAGTTCTAAAGGTGATGCACGTGTAACTAAGGTAGGTAGCTTTATAAGAGCAACAAGTATAGATGAATTTCCACAATTTATTAATATAATAAAAGGAGATATGTCATTGATAGGACCTAGACCAACCTTAACTTATCATCCATGGAAATTAGAAGAATATTCAGAAAAACAAAAAAGACGTTTTCATGTAAGACCAGGAGTTACTGGGTGGGCTCAAATTAATGGTAGAAAAGAAGTTGAATGGAATAGAAGAATCGAATATGACGTAGAATATGTAGATAATTTTTCTCTTATGTTCGATATGAAAATTTTTATAGAAACGATTTTTAAAGTGTTAAAGATGGAAAATAATTTCAATAATGGAGCGACAAGTAGAAGTAAATAAAAGGGGATGACTGATGAGTTTAAAATTAATGTACATAACTAATAATGCTGAAGTAGCTAAATTGGCTGAAAAATCAGGAGTAGATAAAATATTTATAGATCTAGAAATTAATGGAAAAGAAGATAGACAGGGACATTTAGATACTGTAATCTCTCGTCATCATATAGATGATGTAAAAATAATTAAAAATGTTTTAAATGAGTCAAAATTATTAGTTAGAGTAAATCCAATTTATGAGGGGTCGAAGATAGAAATCGATAGAGTAGTAAAAGATGGTGCCGATATTGTAATGCTACCATTTTTTAAGACTAAAAATGAAGTGGAAAAATTTGTAAAGTATGTTGATAATAGAGCTAAGGTATGTTTATTATGTGAAACACCAGAAGCAGTAGAAAATATGAACGAAATTTTAGAAATACAAGGGATTCATTCGATACATATAGGTCTGAATGATTTACATTTAGGTTATGGAATGAAATTTATGTTTGAGCCATTAGTAAATGGAGTTGTAGAAGATCTTTGTAATAAATTTAGTGAAAAGGGAATCCAATATGGTTTTGGAGGAATAGCAAGATTAGGAGAAGGAACACTTCCAGCAGAAAGGATTGTAACAGAACATTATAGATTGAAATCAAAAATGGTTATTCTTTCAAGAAGTTTTTATAAACAAAATGATGATCTTAATCATGATGAAATGTTTAAAATATTTGATACAGAAATCAAAAAGATAAGAAATCATGAAAAAACTTTAGTTCTACAAGAAAATGATTTTTTTCAAGATAATAAATTAAAAGTGAAAAAAATAGTAAAAGAAATAGTGAGATAGGGGGAATAATGTTTTTTTTTATAACTTTTTTAAGGGCTTTTGGAGCTATGATAATAACTAATGCTCATTATACAACTATTTATCCATACCCTATTTTAGCAAGTGGAGGATTATTAGGAGATGTAATATTCTTTGCAGTTTCTGGATATTGTATTTCACAGATAAAGGATAATTTTCTTAAATGGTATAAGGGACGAGTTATAAGAGTTTATACACCGGTTTATATTATAACCGCTATATATTTAGTTTTAGGATTTTATAATTTAAAAAGATGGAATATGCTGGAGTAGTTTATTTATCCAACTTACTATCATTTTGTAGCATCTTTAATGGTGATTTATATACCTTTATACTTTATTATAAAAAATAAAAAATAATATTATAAAAATTATTGGGATATCTTTAATGGTTCAAATACTAATATACGTTTTTTATTATGATTATAGTTATTACCATATCGATACAGTTAGAGAACCAATGATAAGATTTTTATTTTTTAATTCTATGTTGATAGGATTATATTTTAAACAGAATCATCAAAACTTTTTAAATAAAACTAAAATGATAGATTGGATAATAACTTTAATTATGGGAATATCTTATTTTCTTTCTAAACTTTTATTTTCAAGAGTAGAAGAAATTAGTTCGTATCAAATACTAAATCAAATAATATTGTTTATCTTTCTTTATTATATATTTAAATCATTTTTAGGAATAGAAGAAAAATTAAATAGAATTCCTTTATTAATTAAAAAAATCATAAATTTTTTAGCTAGTATTACATTAGAGATATATTTAGTTCAATATATAATAATTCCCAAATTAAGTTATTTTATATTTCCACTAAACTGGGTAATAGTTTCAATAACTATATTAATATCTGCATTTATTTTAAATAGAATTTCTAATAGATGTATCCACTTTATTAAAATAAGAGGTGAAAAATATGAAAATACTTCTAACAGGAGCATTTAAATACGAAGAACAACAATTACAAAAAATAAAATCTTTAGGATATGACATTATTTTTATACAGGATGAACGATTACCTTTAAAAATAGATGTCAGCGAAATAGATATTGTAGTGTGTAATGGATTATTTCTTTATAATGATATAACAAAATTTAAAAATTTAAAATTCATACAACTTACAAGTGCAGGAATGGATAGGGTTCCCTTAGATTATATTAAAAAACACAATATAAAAATAGAAACTGCTAGAGGAGTATATAGTACTCCGATGGCGGAATGGGTAATATTGAAAATATTGGAAATATATAAAAAAAGTGATGAATTTTATAAAAGTCAAGCTAAAAAAGAATGGAAAAAACAAAGAGAATTATTAGAGCTTACAGATAAAACAGCCTCAATTATTGGATTTGGAAATGTAGGGAATGAAATAGCAAAAAGACTAAAAGCATTTGATGTAAATGTAGTCGCAGTAGATATCAGAGACCTAGATGTATCGAAAGAAGCATTTATAGATGAAGCTTATAAAATTCAAGAGATAGATAAGGCACTTATTAAAAGTGATATTATTATTTTAACTTTACCGCTTACAGAAGAAACTAAGCACTTAATTAATAAAAAAAGACTTCGGTTAATGAAAAATAGTAGTATTTTAATAAATGTTTCTCGTGGTGGAGTAATAGATGAAGAGTTACTAATTGAAGGTTTAAAATCTAAACAAATTATGAGTGCTGCATTAGATGTTTTTGTAGAAGAACCTTTATCAAAAGAAAATGAATTATGGAATTTAGAAAATATTATAATTACACCTCACAATTCTTTTGTTTCAGATAAAGTCAGTGAAAGATTATTTAAAGTGATAATACAAAATTTAGAAGGATGTTTATAAGAAGGAGTAAAAAATGAAAATTATAGTGATTTCACCAAAAAATAAGACCCTTTTTAACTTCAGAGGGGACTTAATTAAAGAAATGGTTGCAAAAGGTCATGAAGTAGTAGCTCTTGGACCAAATAAAGATTTTATGGAAGATATATTAAAATTAGGCATAAAATTTAGAGAAGTACCTTTTTCTAAAGATAATACAAGCATAAAAGGTGACTTCCAATATTATCTAAATTTGAAAAAAGTTATTAAAGAAGAAAAACCAGAACTAGTTTTTAGTTATAATATAAAACCTGTAATATATAGCAGTTTGGCTGCCTATCACAGTGGAGTGAGAAAGATATATCCTATGATTGCAGGAGCAGGAAGAATATATGGTTCAGATTCTCTAAAAATAAAAATGATTAGGAGTATAACAGGGGTTTTATACAAAACTGCTTTTAAATGTTGTAACAAGGTTATCTTCCAAAATACAGATGATTTAGAAGAATTTGTAGGACGTAAATATTTAGCTAAGAGTAAGACAGTTCATGTCAACGGGTCTGGAGTTAATATGGAAAGGTTTAAAGCTGTTAAGTTACCAGAAGAACCTATTTTTTTAATGATTTCAAGAATAATTAAAGAAAAAGGAATATTTGAATATTTAGAAGCGGCTAAAAAGGTTAAGAAAGAATATCCAGAAGCAAGATTTATTTTATTAGGAGGATATGATACTTCTTTAGGTGCGATTCAGCCTGAAGAATTACAACCTTATATAGATAAAGGGATAATTGAGTTTCCAGGAGAAGTAAAAAATGTAGTTCCAATACTAGAAAGTGCGAGAGTATTTGTATTACCAACTTATTATAGAGAAGGTCTTCCAAGAACTATATTAGAATCTATGTCTATGGGGAAACCTATCATAACAACGGATTGGAACGGTTGTAGAGATGCAGTTAAAGATAAGGTAAATGGATTTTTAGTAAACCCTAAATGTAGCAGGGAATTGGCTGAGAAGATGAAGGATATGTTAAATAATCCTAAGAAGACTTTAGAGATGGGTCATAAAAGTTTAGAAATATGTAGTGAAAAATATGATGTTAATATTGTTAACAAGCATATGCTTGAAATTATGGGGATTCAATAAAAGGAGGAAGTTAAGTGCCTAAAATCAGTATAATTGTACCGGTGTATAATACTGAAAAGTATTTAAAAAAATGTTTGGATTCTCTTATTAACCAAACCTTTAAAGATATTGAGATAATTACAGTCAATGATGGTTCTACAGATAGAAGTATTAAAATACTGGAAAATTATGCTAAAAAAGATGATAGAATCATTGTTTTAGATTTAGAAAATCAAGGACCATCAGGTGCAAGAAATTCAGGTATTCAAATTGCCAAAGGCAAATTTACTATGTTTGTTGATAGTGACGATTGGATGGATTATTCATCATGTGAAAAAGTATATAATCATGCGCAATTAAATAAAGCTGATACAGTACTATTTTGTTATATAAGTGAATCTTCATCGGGAAGTATTAAAAAAAAGTTTTTTCCGCAAAAAGAGATTATTTTTAATGAAGCAGAAGTTTATGATGAGTTATATTGTGGTGTTTTAGGATTAACTTCTGAAAAATTAAGGAATCCCAAGTTACTAGATACACTGGTATCAGTATGGGGGAAGTTGTATAGAACAGAGATTTTAAAAGATAATAATATATCCTATATAGACCTTAAATTGGTTCCATCTGAATGCCAATTGTTTAATTTACAATATTTAATAAACTCAAAAAAAGCAGTTTATATTGATGAATGTCTATATCATTATCGACGAAATAATATGACATCCTTTACTAAAGGCTATAGAGAAGGATTATTTAAAAAATGGTTATATTGGGGAGAGTACGTAAAAGATTTTCTTGATAACAATACTCAGACTCAAAAGGCGTATGATGCATATTATAGCCGAATTTGTTTTAGTATTATACCTCTTAGTGGTAATGCTTTAAAGCAAAATAACTTTAAAGATACATATAAAGAATTTAAAAAAATATTAAATAATGAAAGTTATAGGGAAGCTTATAGTAAGTTGGATTATTCCTATTTCCCATTACATTGGAATGTATACTTTAAATTTGCTAAATGGAAATTTGTTCCAGGTGTTTATTTAATGTCTAAAATTATGAGAATAATCATAGAAGCAAAAAAACGATAGAAAGGAGAAATTTAGATGAAAAGACATATTAAAAACCTTATCAGTGTAATTTTTTCGTTTTTAAAATTTTCAATAATAAAGCTTTTTCATGGAAAATGCTTTCGGTTTCATCTAATTGAAAGATTTTCACCGAATACGGAACTTGATATTGGTAAGAATTCGTTATTAGTTTTGAAAGAAGCGGTCAGAGCACATTCAGGTAGTAAATTTCGAGTGAGAAATGGAGCTAAATTAACGATAGGGAAAAACACAACCTTTGGATATAAATGTATGATTACCTGTCGTCATGAAATCTCAATAGGTGAGGGAACAGATTTTGGTCCAAATGTTTTAATATATGATCATGATCATGATTTTAAAGCAACGGGTGGATTGACAGCAGGGAAATATAAATATGGAAGTGTACAAATTGGAAATGAAGTTTGGGTGGGAGCAAATGTAATAATTTTAAAGGGAACAAAAATTGGGAATAATTGCGTAATTGCAGCAGGTAGTATTATTAGTGGTACATTCCCTGATAATACGATCATTATTCAAAAACGTGAAACTGAAGTTATAAAATATCGTAAAGAATAAGGGAGGGAACAAAATTATGAATAATGGAGATATTATTTATATAGGGAGTTATGAAATGCCTGACAAAAGCGCATCAGCCCATAGAGTACTAAATAATGCAAAAGTATTTCGTGAACTGGGTTATCGCGTTATTTTTATTGATGTGGACAGAAATAAAGAAAATAAAAAACCTTTCCATAAAAAAAATAATATTCAAGATTTTGATTGTTGGTCAATAGCGAGATATAAAACACCTTTAAATAAAATTAATTATTATTTTAATATAAAATATTTTAAACAAATAATAAAAGAGTGCAATAATATAAAGCTTATAATATGTTACAACTATCCATCAGGTGCATTTTTAAGGATTAAGAATTACTGTAAAAGACATAATATTAGACTTATAGCAGATTGTACGGAATGGTACGAGGCAAAGAATAAATTGGGAAACATAGATAATAATATTCGTATGAACTATATTCAAAAAAATATTGATGGCGTAATATGCATAAGTAGTTACCTAGAAAATTTTTATAAGAAATCTACTAAGACAATCTGTATTCCACCACTTGTAGATAAAACAGAAGAAAAATGGAATTGTGAAATGCTTGACTTTGATGATAATAAGATTCATTTTGTTTATTCGGGAGTTCCAGGTAGACATAAAGATAAACTAAATTTAATAATAGAAGCCTTATACAGCTTATCAGAGAATTATATATTACATATTATTGGTATAACTAAGGAGGAATATCTAAACTACTATCCAAAACACAGTAATTATTTAGAAAAATTAGGGGAAGTAGTTGAATTCTTAGGAAGAACTAGCCATTTAGATAGCTTAAAATATGTAAAATCAGCAGATTTTTCGGTATTCATTCGAGAAAATAAAAGAGTAAATAATGCCGGTTTTCCTACAAAATATATAGAAAGTATAAGTGCTGGAACGCCGGTAATTACTACAAATACAAGTGATTTGAAGAAATATATTGTTGAAGGAGAAAATGGATTTTTGATAAATGAATGTTCAAAAAAAGAAATAAAAAATACACTTGGAAAGGTTTTAAATATGAATAGGTGGGAGATAGAAGAAATGAAGAATTATTGCAGAAATAACAGCAATGACTTTGATTATAGAAATTATGTAAAAAGATATCAAAATTTTTTTAATAAAGTGGTGAAATAACATGAACATATATAGGTTAAGAAAAATATTTTTATTTATTCCAGATACAATTCAAAGAAAATTGAATCCTTTAAAATTTGCCAAAAGAAAAGGTGTCAATATTAAAGGCAATGTAAAGCTATATGGAAGACAAAATTGGGGAACGGAACCATGGATGATTACTTTAGGAAATAATGTTTATATTACAAATAATGTAAGTTTTTTGACACATGATGGCGGGACTTTGATTTTAAGGCAATATGTACCTGATTTAGAATTATCTAGTCCAATTGCAGTAGGAGATGATGTATATATTGGTATTAATTCGGTTATATTGCCAGGAGTGAGTATAGGAAATAATGTTATTGTTGCAGCTGGGTCAGTTGTTACTAGGGATATTCCAGATAATTCTGTTTATGGTGGTGTTCCAGCAAAATTTATAAAAACAGTTGATGAGTATTTCGAAAAAGCAAAGAAAAACTCCTTACATTTAGGACATTTATCTGCTATTGAAAAAGAAAAAGAATTAAAAAAATTATTTTCAAATCAGCTTTAGGGGAGTCAAATGAAAAAAGAAGTATACCCAAAAATATTAGTAGTAAATCTACAATCTATTTTTAAAAATAATGCTACAGGAATAACATTAAGAAACATTTTGAAATCTTGGCCAAAAGATAAACTAATGGAGATACATATTTTACCTGAAGAGGGGAAAAAATTACATAAATTTAAAGGAACAAAGACTGTTTGCACTCCTAAAATAACATTTCCTTTACGGGCATTATCAAATATGGCGATTTTTAAAAAGACTAATAGTGGATTAAAAAAAGATCAAGAGACTTCAAATACTAAAGTGATTAGAAGTGGTGCTTCGAGAAAAGAAAGTTTGAGACAATGTCTCTGCCTAGCAACTGATCTATCTAGCATGTATATTAGCAACTCCTTAAAAGAAGCAGTAGATAATTTTAATCCTGATGTAATATATACTCTAGGTGGAAGTGTATCAGTTATGAAATTATCGCAATATTTTTCAAAGCGTCAGAATATTAATATAGTCATGCATTCTATGGACAACTGGCAAGAAACATTACAGTGGAATAATAATAGATTTTTAAAACCATATAAAGCAATTTTAGATTGCTGGGTAAAAAAGACATATAAAAGCTCAGTAAGAGCACTTGCAATAAGCCCTAAAATGGCAGAAGTATACAGTCAAAGGTGGAATATTCCGCATTACATGATTATGAATTCTGTGGATGTAAACTCTATGTTTTGTGAAACTAAAGTATCCTCTGAGATCTTTTCTTTTGTTTATGCCGGTGGCTTACATCTAGAAAGATGGAAGTCATTGAAAGATATTAGTGAAGCGATAGAAATCGTTTCAACAAAACTTAATAAAAAAATTATTTTAAAAATATATACTGGAAAGCAAAATAAAGATCATTATAAAAAACATTTTAATCCTAACTTTGTGCAATTCTATGATTTTGTTCCGAACGAAGAGATTAAATCAGTATTCGATAAAGCAGATGTGCTTTTGCACACAGAACAGGACAATTCACAACTATATGGTTTCTTCAAGTATTCTATATCGACTAAAATACCAGAATATCTATCCTCAAATCGTCCTGTTTTATTTTATGGACCTCGAAAATTATATTTATACAAATACTTAGAGAATGAGCAAGCAGCGTATACAGCTTTCAATAAAGATGAATTAATATTAGCAGTAGAACGGTTTGTTCAAGACAATAAATTAAAAAATAATCTTGTAAAAAATGGGCGTATGCTTGCAATGAAAAATCATGATACAAAAGATACAGATAAAATTTTCTATAAATCTATAGTTGAATCTGTAAAAAAAAATTATTAGGTGGTAAATATGAATACAATTTCAAATAACAATAAACAATTCGACATACCAATAGTTTTATTTACCTTTAAGCGTTATAAGACTGTTTTGAGAATTTTAAAAAGAATAGAACCATTAAGACCTCAAAAATTATATATCATTTCTGATGGACCCCGTACAGAGGAAGAGAAGATTGAAATCGATAAAGCTAGAAAGATTATCGAAGAAGGAATTACTTGGAATTGTGAAATAATCCGTGATTATGCAGAAGAGAATGTAGGAATTTATAATCGAATTGGACTAGGAGCTAAATGGGTATTATCAAAAGAAGAACATGCTATTTTTTTAGAGGATGATAATTTACCTGAAGAAACATTTTTCCCATTTTGTAAAGAAATGCTTGAAAGATATAAAAATGATTCTCGTGTTTTATGGATATGTGGAACAAACTATTTAGAAAAATACCAACCACAAGACGGTTCAAGTTATGTATTTACAAAACATCTATTGCCTTGCGGATGGGCTTCTTGGAAAGGGAAATTCGAAAGTTATTATGATGGTGAACTTCAGTTACTGACTGACAAAGATATAGTAAAAAGAGTAAAAGATGAATATACCAATGTTTCTCTTTATCATCAGCAGATCAATAGTGCTTCCACTGAACTATATCGAAAAGAAAAAAATCAAAGGTTTTCTTCATGGGATTTTCAAATGGCTTTTTCAATTCGAGCACATAATGTACTAGGAATTTCTCCTTGTTATAACCAGATAAAAAATATAGGTGTAGATAACTTATCTACACACGGAGGAACTTCATTTTCAAACATTATGACAAGGCGATTTTGTGGAATAGAGTCTTTTCCATTGGCTTTTCCACTTAAGCACCCTAAAACAGTATTAACTGATTTGGAATATGAAAAAAAAGTAGACAAGATCATTTTATTTCCTAAAAGAATTAGAATAAAGTCAACTATTGCAAGGTTTATAAAAAGGATATGTGGAATAAATAAATATGAAAAGTTTAAGTCAAAATCTACAGAATTAAGGTAAGGTTATAATTATGAAAATAAAAGCGAATTTCTTTGAAAAAGTTAGAAGTATAGGATTTCTTTTAATAATTGTTACATTAATTTATAACAGTGGATATTTATTGATAACTACTTCGAAAAGTATAGGAACAATTTTAATGATACCTACATCAATTATATTAGGATGTATGTTGTTAAAGAAAGGCTTTAAAAAAAAATTAACTATAAAACATATAGCTTTTTTTTATTTTATAATTATATATGTTATGACTTTTACTATAAATGCAGAATTTTCAAGCTATAAGTTATATATAACTTATTTGCTTTATATTGTGATTGCTTTCTTTTTATCTCAAGTAATTTCATTTTCCAACTTTATAAATTACTATTTAAAAAGTGTAAAAGTTATTACTTTGATATCTTTAATAATGTTTTTTTTAATAAATGTATTAGGGATTAGTTTAAATTTTCCATTAATAGAAAATGTTAATGGAAGAATTTTTTATAATGCCTGGATATATTTTTATCCTCTATATACAGGTTATGCACGAAATCAAGCGTTATTTTGGGAACCTGGATTATTTTCTTCTATTTTAATTTTTGCGATTATATTTGAGCTTAAATTTAAAAGAGTTAAAACATCCTTAATAAATATTGCTATATTTATTTTAGGTCTTATATCAGCTCACTCAACAGCAGGAATTATATTATTAATTCCAATATTTGTATTATTTTTAGATAGAAAATACAAGAAGGGAAGAAATATAAAATCTATAGCTTTAGGGATATTAGTAATAATAATATTTTTGTTTTGCTATATAAATTATGAAAATATAATCTTAATGTTGATTTCTCAGAATGAAGAAGTATTTGGAAAACTACTGAATGATGGGTCACGAAAGACTTCCCGCATAGGCGCACCACTTATAAATTTAATAATATTTTCAAAACATCCAATCTTTGGTGTAGGATTTGGGGAAGCAACGATTCAATTTATAAAGCTAGCTCCTAATTATTTAGTTGACTCCCAAACTTCAACTTCAACTTTTATGATGGCAGCATTAGGAATTCCAGGTTTTTTATATACTATGTTCTGGATTTATGGAGTTTTGATACTAAAAAAAACAAACTTTCTATCAAAAATAACTTTAATTTTAATAATAATTTGCATACTAAATAAAGAACCACATCAAGGGATTTTAATTAGTTGGTGTATCCTTTTCTACTTACTAGAAGGCCCTAGAAAGAAATATTCTCAAAAAATTAGGTGTTAGAGTTCATTAAATAAATATTAAGGAGGAGAAAGTATAAAAAAAAAATTGAAAAATTTAATGAAAAAAAGTCATGATAGTCAATTAAAAAAAAATATTACAGGATCTTTTCTAATTAAAGGTCTAGGAATAATAGTTAGTATGTTTACTATGCCTGTTTATATGACTTTTTTTTCGGATCAAGTAATTTTAGGAGTTTGGTTTACCTTAATATCTATGCTTAATTGGATACTAAATTTTGATTTAGGAATAGGTAATGGATTAAGAAATCATTTGGTTATAGCATTATCTGAGAAAAGTGATAAAAAAATAAAACAATACATATCGTCAGCATATATTATTTTAGGTAGTTTATCAATAGGGATTATTATAATAGGATATTTATTTATTGGCTTTATCAACTGGAATATGATCTTAAATATTTCACCTGAAATACTGCCAAATGGGCTACTACTAAAAGTAGTAAGAATTCTATTTGTCGGTATTATTGCACAATTTTTTTTACGGTTGATTGTTTCAATTTTATATGCTATGCAAAAAACAGTTCTACCTAGCATTTTAGCGCTTATTTCATCTATATTATTATTATTATATATGAAAGGATATACAAGTGTTAATATAGAGCAGAGTCTAAACGATCTTGCGATAATTAATGTACTAACTATGAATGTTCCATTATTAGTAACTACAATAGCTTTATTTTTGACTAAATTAAAAAAATCAAAACCATCATTAAAATTTTATGTTAAAAATTATGCTCGGAATATAATGAAGTTAGGAGGAGAATTTTTCTTCATTCAAATAATGTCTTTAGTAATGGTTTCAACCAATTTAATGTTAATAACTTGGTTATATGATCCTAAATATGTAGTTGAGTACCAGGTTTATTTTAAATTGTTCAATTTATTTGTTGTGTTATTTTCGTTAATTGTCAATCCAATATGGTCAGCTGTATCAAAGGCTTATGTTGAAAAAAATTATACTTGGATAAAGAAAATATACAATTATTTAAACATATTATCTATAGTAGCAACTTTAGCTTGTTTTTTCTTAATTTTTTTCTTGCAATATATAGTAAGTTTATGGTTAGGAGAAAATTCAATAATTATTAACTATAGTTATGCATTTTATTTTGCTGTAAATAGTAGTCTAATAATTTATACTCTTGCAATCACAAGCATAGCTAATGGAATTGGTAGCTTGAAACCGCAGATTTATTGTAATGTAATAATGGCAACGATGAAATTTCCATTAGCGTACATTCTATCATTTGTAGTTGGTGGATGGGGATCAATTATTTTAACAAATATAATTTTGATGACACCTTGTGTCATTTTTCAATCAATTATGATAAATAAAACTTTAAAAAATAAAAAAATAATTTTAATAGGGAAAGGTGATTTATAAATGTTTAAAGAAAAAATATTATTAATAACAGGTGGAACAGGTTCGTTTGGAAATGCAGTACTAAGAAGATTTTTACACACAGATATAAAGGAAATTAGAATTTTTTCTAGAGATGAGAAAAAGCAAGATGATATGAGAAAAGTATATAATAATTCTAAATTAAAGTTCTATATAGGAGATGTTAGAGATAAAAATTCTATTACTGATGCTATGAGAGGAGTTAACTATGTTTTCCATGCAGCAGCATTGAAGCAGGTGCCTTCTTGTGAGTTTTTCCCTATGCAGGCAGTACAAACAAATGTATTGGGAACTGAAAATGTATTAAATACAGCTATAAATGCTGAAGTAGAGAGAGTAATATGCCTTAGTACAGATAAGGCAGCCTATCCAATCAATGCAATGGGAATATCTAAGGCTATGATGGAAAAAGTGGCAATAGCTAAAGCTAGAACATTGAGTGAAGGAAATACAACTATCTGTGTTACCAGATATGGAAATGTAATGGCTTCTAGAGGTTCTGTAATCCCATTATTTATAGATCAAATAAAACATGATATCCCACTTACATTAACTGATCCTAAGATGACTAGGTTTATGATGAGTTTAGACCAGGCTGTAGAATTAGTTTTATTTGCGTTTACCCATGGAAACAATGGAGATTTATTTATACAGAAATCTCCAGCTTCAACTGTAGAAAACTTAGCAGTAGCTTTAAAAAATATGTTAGGTAAACCGGAGCATGAGATAGGTGTTATAGGAACAAGACACGGAGAAAAATTATATGAAGCTCTTATGACTAAGGAAGAGAGCGCTAAGAGTATAGATATGGGTGGATATTTCAGAATACCTGCTGATAATAGAGATTTAAACTATGGAAAATATTTTAAAGATGGGGAAAAAATATTAACAGAAGCGGAGGAATACCATTCTCATAATACACATAGGTTAGATGAGAAAGAGATGAGAAATATGTTAATAGGTCTTCATGAAATACAAGGTGAATTGAGGGAATTTGGAGTAAAATAAAGCTGTAAAAAGCTTAATCACAAAGAAAAGAATAAAAGATTAGAATAAGAAATTTTGACACAGATAACACAGATTAAAAAAAATTAGCACAGATTTCTATTTGAGGTGATTTATATGTTTTATGAAAAAGATTTAACTTATAAAATTATAGGAATAGCTATGGAAGTTTACAATGAGTTAGGTTATGGATTTCTAGAAAAAGTATATGAGAAATCTTTATTAATAGCTTTTAAAGAAAATAATTTAGAAGTTAAAAATCAGTTTCCTATAGATGTGTATTATCACAATAAAAAAGTAGGAGAATATATAGCTGACCTTATAATTGAAGAAAAAGTTATAGTAGAACTAAAATCAATAGAAAAATTAAATAAAGTGCATAATGCACAACTATTAAATTATCTAAAAGCAACTAATAAAAAAATAGGTTTACTGATCAATTTTTCATCTAAAGGACTAGAGTATAAAAGAATAATAAATTAATCTGTGGAAATTAGGATTTTAAATCCATAAGATCTGTGTCAAATGTTTTGAATTTTGTTAGTTAAACCATAAACTAAAAAGTAGGTGGAGAATGAATAAAGGAATTAAGATATTAGTTACTGGGTCAAAGGGATTTATTGGGAAAAATCTGGTAGCGGAACTTAGAAATAGAGGGTATGAAAATATATTTGAAGTGGATATAGATACGAGTAAGGAGTTATTGAATGTATATTCAAAAGAATGTGAGTTTGTATTTCATCTAGCAGGTGTAAACAGACCTAAAGATGAGAAAGAATTTATGGAAGGAAATTTTGGATTTACCTCTGAATTACTGGATTTATTAAAAAAACACAATAATAATTCCCCTGTACTTATTACCTCATCTATTCAGGCAGAAAGAGACAATGCCTATGGGAAGAGCAAGAAAGCAGGAGAAGACCTAATCTTTAACCATGCTAAAGAGATGGATACAAAGGCTATTGTTTACAGGTTGCCAAATGTATTTGGAAAGTGGAGCAGGCCAAACTACAATACAGTGGTAGCTACATATTGCCATAATATAGCCAGAAATTTAGAGATACAGGTAAATGCTCCCGATGCACAATTAAATTTGGTGTATATAGATGATGTAGTGGAAGAATTTATAGGTGCTTTAGAAGGAATAGGTACTCAAAACAATGAATTTTATCAAATACCTATAGTACACTCTATAAAATTAGGAGAACTAGCAGATCTTATAAGAAGTTTTAAGGCGAGCAGAAAAGATCTATCGGTAATAAATATGTCAGACGTGTTAACCAAGAAGATGTACAGTACTTATCTTAGTTTTTTACCTGAAGATGATTTTTCATATTTTTTAAAGATGAATGTAGATAATAGGGGATCATTTACAGAATTTCTCCGAACTCCGGACAGGGGGCAGGTATCTGTAAATATATCAAAACCAGGAATAACCAAAGGAAATCATTGGCATCATACTAAAAATGAAAAGTTTTTAGTGGTAAGTGGTGATGGACTCATTAGATTCAGAAAGATGGATGAATCAGAAATAATAGAATATAAGGTAAGTGGAGAAAAACTAGAGGTAGTGGATATACCTATTGGTTATACACATTCAATAGTAAATACAGGGTCTCAAGATATGGTAACTGTCATGTGGGTAAATGAATGTTTTGATCCAAATAAACCAGATACATATTTTTTAGAAGTATAAAATAAATAGAACGCTTTTTTAGTCACGAATGACACTAATAATCACGAATAAAGGAGTTAGCTTGTTATGATTGATATTTTGTATAAAGAATTATCATATAGAATAATAGGTTTGGCAATGGAAGTACATAGAGAATTGGGTTATGGTTTTTTAGAAAAAGTATATGAAAATGCTTTAGTAATATTATTAAAGGAAAATAATATAAAAATAGAGCAACAAAAACAAATAATAATTGAATTTCATAAAAAAGAAATAGGAAATTATATTTCTGATTTATTAATTGAAGATAAAATTATTGTAGAACTTAAAGTTGCAACTCAAATAAAAGAAGTTCACAAGGCACAAGTGGCAAATTATTTAAAAGCTACTAATAAAAAGTTAGGGATTATACTTAATTTTGGAAAAGAAAAACTTAAATTTGAAAGAGTAGTGATGTAACTAATAAATTAGTGTTAATATGTGTAATTCGTGACAAAGAGTTATTTTGTGGAGGTAGAGAGTGAAAAAACTTAAAGTAATGACAGTGGTAGGGACTAGACCTGAGATAATCAGATTATCAGCTGTTATAAATAAATTGGAAGAATCAGAAGCTATAGATCATATAATAGTCCATACAGGGCAAAATTATGACTATGAATTAAATGAGGTATTTTTTAAAGACTTTAATCTAAGAAAACCAGATTATTTCTTAAATGCAGCTACAGGAACGGCTATAGAGACTGTAGGAAATATCTTAATTAAGGTAGATCCTATAATGGAAGAGGTAAAACCAGATGCATTCTTGGTATTAGGGGATACAAACTCTTGCCTTTGTGCAATTGCAGCGAAGAAAAGAAAAATTCCTATCTTCCATATGGAGGCAGGAAATAGATGTTTTGACCAAAGGGTACCTGAAGAAACAAATAGGAAAATAGTAGATCATATTTCAGATATAAATATGACTTATAGTGACATAGCCAGAGAATATCTTTTAAGAGAAGGATTATCAGCAGACAGGATAATCAAAACTGGAAGTCCGATGTTTGAAGTAGTTAATTCTAGATTACAAGATATAGAAAATTCAGATGTATTGGAAAGATTAGAATTAGAAGAGGGGAAATACTTTGTAGTATCAGCTCACAGAGAAGAAAATATCAGTTCCGATGAAAATTTCATGAATCTAGTAGATACTTTAAATGAAGTAGCAGAAAAATATCAAATGCCGGTAATTGTATCTACACACCCAAGAACAAGAAATAAGATCAATGAAAAAGGGATTAAATTTAATTCTTTAGTATCTCTAATGAAACCGCTGGGATTCAATGATTACGTCAAACTTCAAACAAAAGCTAAGGCAGTATTAAGTGACAGCGGAACAATAAGTGAAGAATCTTCTATCCTAAAATTCCCTGCATTAAATATTAGACAAGCCCATGAAAGACCAGAAGCTATGGAAGAAGCAAGTGTAATGATGGTAGGATTGGAAAAAGAAAGAATTATGCAAGGGCTGGAAATATTGGAAACTCAAGAAAAAGATACATTGAGACAAGTAGCGGATTACAGTATGCCAAATGTATCTGACAAGGTATTGAGAATAATTTTATCTTATACTGATTATATAAATAGAGTAGTGTGGAAAAAATAATTTTTTAATTTAAGATAAAAAGGATATCTAAAAAGATGTCCTTTTTATTAAGTTTAAAATGAAAAACAGAAGGAGATGAAATGAAAACTTACATAGTAACGGGAGCCTCAGGCTTCATAGGCTCAAAATAATATAGTTGCTAGTAAAAAGTAAAAAGTTAAAAGTAAAAATGTCAATTGGTAATTATAAATTTTTAACTAATAAAATATAGGAGGAAAGAATAGTGAAAACATATCTAATAACAGGGGGAGCAGGTTTCATTGGTTCACATCTAACAGAAAAGTTGTTAGCAGAAGGAAATATAGTAATAAACATCGATAATTTTAATGACTACTACGATTTGACAATCAAAATAGAAAATACTTTGGAGAGCACAGGTAATGTACAATGTACAATTGACAATGTACAATTAAAAAAAGAAGAAAGGTTAAAAAAATTAAAAAAAACGGTTGATTCAGAAAATTATACCCTTGAGGTTGTGGATATCAGAGATCTTGAATCTCTTGAGAGAATCTTCTCTGAAAATAAGATAGACACTGTGGTTCACCTAGCTGCTAGAGCAGGGGTAAGACCTTCTATTGAAGATCCTATTCTTTATCAAGAAGTAAATGGAAGAGGAACTCAAAATATATTGGAATGCTGCAGAAAGTTTGGGGTTAAAAATATAGTTGCGGCTTCCAGCTCATCTGTATATGGAAATAACAAGGTAGTTCCATTTAAGGAAACAGATGTGGTGGACTATGCTATTTCTCCATATGCAGCTACTAAAAAATCCAATGAAGTTATGGGACATGTATATCATTCCCTTTATAAGATGAATATGGCATTTTTAAGATTCTTTACAGTATATGGTCCAAGACAGAGACCGGATTTAGCCATCAATAAATTTACGAGGTTGATTTTATCGGAAGAATCAATACCAGTTTATGGGGATGGAAGTACTTCTAGAGACTATACATATGTATCTGATATTGTGAATGGAATATGTAAATCTATAGCTTATGTAGAGAACAATGAGAGTGTATATGAGATATTTAACATAGGTAGTAACAGCCCAGTATCGCTAGCAGAGATGATAGAGACAATTGAAAAAGTATTAGATAAAAAAGCTATTATCAACAGAATGCCTATGCAACCTGGAGATGTAGATAGAACCTATGCAGATGTAACTAAACTTAAAGAGATGACAGGATACAATCCTACGTTGACTTTTGAAGAGGGGATAGAGAAATTTGTAGAATGGTATAAGGGGAAATAAAATCTGGACGCAGACTTTGAACGACTTAAAAAAAGAAGACTAAACTATGACT
Source organism: Psychrilyobacter piezotolerans (assembly GCF_003391055.1). Taxonomy (NCBI): domain Bacteria; kingdom Fusobacteriati; phylum Fusobacteriota; class Fusobacteriia; order Fusobacteriales; family Fusobacteriaceae; genus Psychrilyobacter; species Psychrilyobacter piezotolerans. Next base: position 4,530 of record NZ_QUAJ01000033.1, on the reverse strand, counting down.
GAATATGTATATTGTAATCTGACCTAAAAAATAATCATATGTATAAAATCTTAAATTCATATAAGATTAAAAGTCAGATTAAAGTCATCTTTCAAAAAGTCATGCCAAATTCAGCGTCAAAAAATTAGACACAGACTTTAAACGACTTAAAAAAGAGGACTAAAATATGACTGAATATCTATATAAGAGTTTAACTGAAAAAATAATAAAATGTTTTTATAAAGTACATGATGAATTGGGTTATGGATTCCTTGAAAGTGTTTACGAAAATGCTTTAATTGTAGAATTGAAAAACATGAGATTAAAAGTTGAAAGTCAAAAAGAAATAGAAGTTTTCTATAAAGAAGTTTTAGTAGGTAAATACAGAAGTGATATTATAGTTGAAGATAAAGTTATTATAGAGTTAAAAGCTATTTCTCAATTAACAAAATCACATGAAGTACAATTAGTTAATTATCTTAAAGCAACTAATATAGAAATTGGATTATTAGTGAATTTTGGAGAAAAGCTAACTTTTAAGAGAAAGATATTTAGAAATAAAAATTAAATATTAGACGCAGACTTTTATAGACTTAAAAAAAGAGGACTATTGTAATGACTTAAATAAAAAAATAGGTTTTGTCATTATTAAAAAGTCAGATTTTAGTCAGCATCAAAAAATTATGATTTAAGAATGAGGCTATTAGCCTTTTTCTTTTTCAAAATTTCAAAAATAAAATATAAGATGTGGATTTTATTGGGTTTTAAAAGTTGGGATTTAGTCTACGTCAAAAGGAGTTTTTTATGAAAATAACAATAGCGGGTACTGGTTATGTTGGTTTATCAAATGCAGTACTTTTAGCACAAAATAATGAAGTAATTGCTTTAGATGTCATTGAAGAAAAAGTTAATATGATAAATAACAAGATATCACCTATAGTAGATGATTATATCTCAGATTATTTAACTAATAAGGAATTAAATTTAAAGGCAACCTTAGATAGAAAAGAGGCATATGAAGGAGCAGAATATGTAATCATTGCCACTCCTACAAACTATGATGAGGTAAACAACTTCTTCGATACCAGCTTAGTTGAGGTAGTAATAAAAGATGTGTTGGAAATAAATCCTAATGCTACTATGGTAATTAAGTCTACAGTGCCTGTAGGATATACTAAGAGTATTAAAGAAAAATTTGGTATAGAGAATATCATCTTCTCACCTGAATTTTTAAGGGAAGGAAAAGCACTCTATGACAACCTTCACCCTTCACGGATAATAGTTGGTGAAGATAGTGAAAGAGCAAGAATCTTTGCGGATCTTTTAGCAGAGGGGGCTATTAAAGAGGATATACCTATCTTATTTACAGAATCCACCGAGGCAGAAGGGGTGAAGTTATTTTCCAATACCTATCTTGCTCTGAGGGTAGCATACTTCAATGAACTGGACAGCTATGCAGAGGTGCATGGACTAGATACTAAGCAGATCATAGAGGGAGTGGGACTGGATCCGAGAATTGGAAACCACTACAACAACCCTTCATTTGGATATGGTGGATATTGCCTTCCTAAAGATACCAAGCAGCTTAGAGCAAACTATGAAAGTGTACCGAATAATATAATCCAGGCAATAGTAGATTCTAACACAACAAGAAAGGATCATGTTGCTAGGAAAATCTTAAAAAGAAACCCAAAGGTAGTGGGAATCTACAGACTTACCATGAAGATGGATTCGGATAACTTCCGAGCCTCAGCGGTACAGGGAATCATGAAGAGACTAAAAGCTAAGGGAGTAGAGGTAGTGATCTATGAGCCGGTATTGAAGGAAGATAGTTTCTTTAATTCTAAAGTTATCAGAGACTTAGATGAATTTAAAGATATGGCTGATGTCATTGTGACAAATCGTCTTTGTGACAAATTAAAAGATGTTGAACACAAGATATACACACGTGATCTTTTTGCAAGAGACTAAATGATATTTTAGCCGCGAATTACGCTAATAACGCGAATAAAAAATAAAAACCTTCTTTAATATTAGGATGAAACCTTACTTTAAAGAGGGTTTTCTTTATGAAGAGGTTAATATAAAGGTATAGATATTAATAGTTCCAAAGAAAAAACACGATGAAAGAATAAAAATTAGCCGCGAATTACGCGGATTACCGCTAATAAAACATAGAGATAAAAAATGTTTATATATGGAGTTAAAGTCAGTGACAATAATTTAAACTACAAAAATTAAGAAAGAAAATAAAAGATAAAGAGCAAAACTTAGCCGCGAATTACGCGGATGATCGCTAATAAAAGATAAATTAGGTTCTAATCAAAAAAAAGAAAAAACTTCTGTGCTGTAGACTGCTTTAATAATCTTGTATATAATTCGTGACAAAAATAAGGTTTTCTCAGTGCACTCTGTGTCTCTGCGTTGAGAAATTTTAATTAGCGGCTAAGTATTTTGATTTATGGAGGTCTGATATTATGAGTATTTTATTATATAAAGATTTAAGTTATCAAGTAGTGGGGTTGGCAATGAAAGTTCATAGAGATTTAGGTACAGGATTCTTAGAAAAAGTATATGAAAACGCTTTAATGATTCTCTTTGAAAAAAATAAAATCAATGCAGAGCAACAAAAATATCTTGAAATTTTATACTATGAAAAAAATATAGGCGATTATGTTGCTGATATAGTAGTTGAAAATAGTATAATTTTAGAGTTAAAAACTGTAGAAAAGATAACTGGTATACATATAGCTCAGACTATGAATTATTTAAAAATAACAGGGATGAAATTAGGTATTATTCTTAATTTCAAAAATGAAAAATTAGAATACAGAAGGGTAGTGTTGGAGAATAATTGATAAAAGAGTAAAAACTAGCCGCGAATTACGCTAATGACACGAATAAATAGATAAATAAGGTTCTAACCAAAAAGAAAAAAACTCCTATGATAAGCAGTAAAAGATATTATTGGCGTAATTAGCGGCAAAAGAAAAAAGATTCTCTTTGAGTATGAAAAAAATGAATACTCGTATATCCTTAGCGATAATTCGCGTAATTAGCGGTAAAAAGAAAAAAAGCTTTTGAATTTATAAATCTGGGAAAATCCGTGTAATCTGCGACAAAGAAAAGACTTCTGTGTTGTAGCAGTAAAAGCTTTAAAAATTAGTGTGAATTGGTGGCAAAGAAAGATCTATAAAAAATATAAAATTAATCCAAAGGAGAACGAATATGAAAAAAATTACAAAAGCAGTTATACCGGCAGCGGGATTAGGTACCAGGGTACTCCCTGCTACAAAGGCACAACCTAAGGAGATGCTTACCATTGTAGACAGGCCATCGTTACAGTATATAGTGGAAGAATTAGTGGAATCTGGAATAACAGATATCGTTATAGTAACAGGGAGAAATAAAAATTCCATAGAAGATCACTTCGATTACTCCTTCGAGGTAGAAACAACTCTGGCGGAGAAGGGTAAGTCAGAACTATTGGATAAGATAAATCATATCTCCAGTATGGCAAATATCTTCTATGTGAGACAGAATAAGCCACTGGGACTGGGTCATGCTATCTTGAAGGCAAAGCCATTCATAGGAGATGAACCTTTTGTAATAGCCCTGGGTGACGATATTATGTACAACGAGGAAAAACCAGTAACCAAGCAGCTCATTGAAAACTATGAAAGATACGGTAACAGTGTTATAGGCGTTCAGGAAGTAGCAGATGGTGATGTATCCAAATACGGGATAGTAAAACCGATTAAGAGCTTGGATGAAGATACTGTCTTGATGTCAGATTTCATAGAAAAACCAAGATTAGAAGATGCACCGTCTAAAATGGCCTGTTTAGGAAGATACTTGTTGACCAGTGATATATTTGCTCACCTGGAAAAACAAGGTGCAGGTGTAGGTGGTGAGATACAGCTTACAGATTCTATCCTGGCTATGATAAAAGACGGGAAAGATGTAGGAGCGTATAAATTTAAGGGGAAAAGATATGACATAGGAAGTAAATTGGGGCTGCTGAAAGCCAATATAGAGTTTGGGATGAGGAATAAGGAAACCTCTCAAGGACTGAGAGAATATCTTAAGGAAGTGTACAATAAAAGCTAAGAAACTAAAACTCTTGGACACGAAGATCACGAAGAAAAAAAGGAAAGTAAGATCTCAAAGGGTAAATAAAACTTAGTGAATTTTTAATAAATTGGATTTTAGGAAAAATGAATATAAAAATCTATAGTCATAAACTATAAAGATCAAGAACCTTGGATATGGGAAAAAAGCAATAAAAGTTCATAAAGAGGTGATTTAGATGATGGATCAAAAAGTTGAACAACTGTCTTATAGAGTAATTGGATTAGCTATTAAGGTACATAAAGAATTAGGTCCTGGGTTATTAGAATCTACTTATGAAAGATGTTTGTGTTACCTAGATTGTCAAATTAAATGCAACACCTGGTTCTCCCCAGAATTCTTCATGGGGAGTTTTCCATCCTAAACATTTCCTTGGTCTATTATTTATTTTTTGTACTGCTATATTTACCTCTTCTTTTG
>NZ_QUAJ01000032.1 GCF_003391055.1 Psychrilyobacter piezotolerans | reverse complement strand
TTTATATACATTTTTTTATTCATTTATTTCCTAAAAGTAATTTTTCCTCTAAAAATTCTTTACCACCCAACTAAACTTCTTCTTTTTTACAAATATTCAAATTTATAATTTCCTAGATAATAAAAAAGTAGGTGTAATTTATAATTACACCTACTTCTTATTTAATCATATATTTTTTAAATCCATCACTATATACTTCAGACATATCAGCTTTTACTATCATTACCTCCAAACCATCTGTGTAATTGACATAAGCGATCACATCTTCTATGGGCATAGAAAAAAAAGCTGTAGAATACATATCGGCAAAAAAGCCGTCTTCTCCGATAACTACCACCATCTTTCTGTCCCTCACAGGATATCCGGTTTCTTTATCTATCAGATGATGATATTTTTTACCATCTATCTCCACATAGATTTGATAATCTCCAGATACTCCCATGGATTTATCATCTACTCCGACGATATGGTATACCTTGGAAGGATCTTCCGGGTTTTGCAACCCCACCTTCCAAGACTCCCCCTCTGGTTTTGTATTCAAAGTTTCAATACTGGATATAGCACTTATAAAGGCATGTTCCACTTTATTTTCTGCTAATATAATCTTAGCTCTATGGATAGCATATCCCTTCAGAAATGATCCTGTATCTATCTTATTTTTAGAAGTTTTTAACCTGATTTTATCCCCTGCAACTTCCAAATTACTGTAATCTACCATCATAACAGCTTTTTCCAGCTCATCTTTTTTAGGGATCTTCACCCTATCAGATTCATCGAAAAATCCCCAGACTTTCATCAGTGGAGATATAGTGATATCATATTTGGTTTTACTCACATTATAGATTTGTTCCACACCTGAAAACAGATGTAAACCTTCACTATCTAATTCAAAAAATTTACCTGGATTATGATTCAGTTTATAGGTCAGACTATCCTCTTTATGGGTATTAAATTTGTCATCTATCCTTTTAATTTCCTCAAAAGCCAGATCCATTGCTTTTTTAGCTTTTGCAGGGTTTTCAGAATAAACTACCATATCTATCATTGTTCCAAAGGCAAATTTTTTCTCTACTATTTTTTTCTTTTCTTTTTTTCCACATCCAATTAGGAGCAGTAAGATAAAAATCAATAGAATTTTTTTCATATTATCCCTCTATTTTTCCTCTCACTAATTGTACCTTTTCTTCCAATACTTCCCTGCTTGCTATTTCTGCTATAGTATCTTTTTTTCTTGGTTTTACTAAAAGAGGTTCTCCAGCTACTATTTGACCATATCTTTTACCCAGAGTCATTGCTAATTTATATTTATTCGGTATTTTTTCTAATAATTCATCATAAGTTACTTTCTTTTTCATTTTCATTCCTCCATTATTAGTTGCTTTCTTTTCTTATTATTTCTATCAATTCCGATACAGATTTATCCACAGTTTCATTGACTATCACATGATCATATTCATCTTCAAAAGCCATTTCTTTTAGTGAATTTTTCAACCTCAGCTGTACCGTTTCTTCAGCTTCAGTACCCCTTCCACGAAGTCTTTCTTCCAATATTTTTTCTGTAGGAGCTTTAAAGAAAACTAAACATGCATCTTCAAATCTTTTTTTTATTTGAATTCCACCTTGTACGTCTATCTCTAAAACTACATTTTCTCCACGGCTTAACCTGGACTCTGCTTCAGATTTTAATGTTCCGTAATAATTTCCATGTACATTGGCATACTCTAAAAATTCATCATTTTCTATTCTTTTTTCAAATTCTTTCAAAGTTAAAAAATAATATTCCCTGCCTTCTTCTTCCCCTTCTCTAGGAGATCTAGTAGTTGCTGATGTAGCCAAATTAATATTTAGGTCTCTGCGAACTTGTTTACATACCGTTGATTTTCCCGCCCCACTTGGACCGGACACAACAAATAACCTTCCTCTTCCCATATTTATTCTCCTTTAATTACTCTTCCTTCTTATAGTTTCTCCATTGACGACTACGACATGGAAGGAGCTATATTTACTTTTTATAGTAAAATAGGCGACTAAGTCGCCTATCTTTTATTTTTCTTCTACAGTCTTTATATGTAAATCTTCGTATTCATGGAATCCCGTACCTGCTGGTATTCTCTTACCCATGATTACATTTTCCTTCAATCCTTCTAAGTAATCTTCTTTTCCTTCAATTGCTGCATTTGAAAGTACCTTAGTAGTTTCTTGGAATGATGCTGCTGAGATGAAACTATCAGTATTTACTGCTGCCTTGGTAATACCTTGGATTACAGATCTATACTCTATTTCTTTCTTTCCAGCTTTTCTAAGGATATTATTCTCAAGGTCTGCTACTCTCTTTTCAATAACTTCTTCCTCTAAGAATAATGAACCTCCAGCCTTTAAGATTATTACTTTCTTAAACATCTGCTTAACAATGATCTCGATATGCTTATCGTTTACCGAAACTCCCTGGTCTCTATATACTTGTTGTACAGATTCCAGGATAAATTGCTCTGCTTCTACTAAACCTTTGATCTCAAGTACGTCATGTGGTGAAATAACACCTTCAATCAACTTGTCTCCGGCTTTAACTACCATTCCATCGGTAACAATTAAATGCTCTCCCATTGGAATCAAGTATTCTTTAACTATCTCAGAATCTTCTATAGATCTTACTAAGATTATTCTCTGACCTTTCTTCTTCTTACCAGTAACTTCTACCTTACCATCAATTTGAGTTAAGATAGCTTTACCTTTAGGATTTCTAGCCTCGAATAATTCCTGTACTCTTGGAAGACCACCAGTGATATCTTTTGTTCCTGATGTTTCCGGGATTATTTTAGATATGATATCTCCTTCATATACTTTATCTCCCTCTTTCATCAATAAGTATGCACCATATGGAATTACATATTCTGCAACTTTTTCATCCTTAGAGTTAAATATAATAACTCTTGGGTTGACGTCTCCAGTTTCTACCGGTTTGATTGCAAGATATTCGGTAACATCATATTTTTCATCATATATTTCTTTGATGAATAGTTCTCTATACTCAATTCTACCATCTTTTTCAGCGATGATAGGGATATTGTATGGGTCAAATTCTGTCAGTGTATCTCCAGCTTTAACTGTTTGTCCTTCCTCTACTCTTAGGATCGAACCAGTTGTTACTGTATATTCATATGTTCCAACGATTATCTTAGACCCTTGAGAAACTACTTGTAGTTCATTAGTTTCCTTATTCAATAAAGTTCTAATCTCTTGGAATTCTACAACTCCATCGTTTTCTGTTTTGATAGTATTTTGAGCGATCGATGTCGATGCAACTCCTCCTGTATGGAAAGTTCTCATTGTAAGCTGTGTACCAGGTTCTCCGATAGATTGGGCTGCGATTACTCCTACAGCTTCTCCTAACAGGATATCTCTGTGGTTAGATAAATCTCTACCGTAACACTTTCTACAAACTCCCTTTTCAAGAGCACATGTCAACGGAGATCTGATCTTAACCGATCTAACACCTTTATCTACGATAATTTGCGCTACCTTCTCATCCATCATTGTACCTCTAGGGTATAATAATTCATCGTTATGATAAAGATCTATTGCTATTACTCTACCTAAAATTCTTTCATGTAGGTATTCAATGATCTTACCTTCCGAGATCAGATTGGCAACTTCGATGTTTTCATAAGTTTCACAGTCGTCTTCATTTACAATAACTTCATGTGATATATCTACTAATCTTCTTGTTAAGTAACCTGAGTCAGCTGTTCTCAGAGCCGTATCTGCCAGTCCTTTTCTTGCTCCATGTGATGACATGAAGAATTCCATTACTGTCAGTCCTTCTCTAAAGTTGGCTTTGATAGGTACTTCGATGATCTTACCAGTTGTATCAGCCATTAGTCCTCTCATGGCAGCTAGTTGTCTCATCTGTGCGATGGAACCTCTGGCACCTGAGTTGGCCATCATGTTTACCGGGTTAAAGTCGTCTAGACCTTTCATCATGTCTGTAGTTACATCTTCGGTAGCTTGTGACCAGATTGCAACTGTTCTTCTATATCTTTCTTCGTTTATGATCTCTCCGGCTTTATAAGCTCTATTGATATCAGCTACATCTTGGTCAGCTTTTGCTAAGATAGCTTTTTTAGTTTCAGGAATCGTCATATCTTCTATTCCTACAGTTATTCCTGCGAAACATGCATAGTGGAAACCGAAGTCTTTGATATCATTGATTAACTTAGCTGTAATAGTAAATCCTTGAGTTTTAAACAGGTCTGTGATCAAGTCTTTTAACTGCTTCTTACCAAATGTTACATCATATCTCTTAACTTCAGCTGGTAATAGTGCGTTGAATAAAAGTCTTCCTACAGTTGTAGTTACCATCTTTCTATCTTCGTCTTTACCCATTCTTACATTAATAATTGCGTGTGTTTCGATGATTTTATTTTGGTAAGCTGTGATAGCCTGGTTCTTATTTGAGAAGTTCATTCCTTCTCCTTTAGCTCCTGGCTTTTCTTTTGTCATATAGAAACAACCCATTACCATATCCTGAGACGGTACAATTATAGGTTCCCCATTTGATAGTGCTATGATATTATTTGAAGCCATCATAAGAGTTTTCGCTTCCATGATAGATTCAGGTGATAATACTAAATGAACTGCCATTTGGTCTCCATCGAAGTCGGCATTGAATGCTGCACATGCTAATGGATGTAATCTGATTGCTTTACCTTCAATTAATACCGGTTGGAAAGCTTGGATAGATAATCTATGCAGTGTTGGGGCTCTGTTCAATAATACTGGATGATCAGCGATTACATCTTCAATTACTTCCCATACACAGTCATCTGCATCTTCTACTAATTTCTTAGCAGTCTTGATAGTTCCAGCGATCTCTCTCTTTACTAATTCTCTCATGATAAATGGCTTGTATAATTCCAATGCCATCTTCTTAGGAATTCCACATTCGTGTAATTTTAACGTTGGTCCTACTACGATTACCGATCTTGCTGAGTAGTCCACACGTTTTCCTAGTAAGTTTTGTCTGAATCTTCCCTGCTTACCTTTAAGCATATCTGATAATGACTTTAACTCTCTATTATTTTGAGCTACTACTGGTTTACCTCTTCTACCGTTGTCGATAAGGGCATCTACAGCTTCTTGCAGCATTCTTTTTTCATTTTTTACTACGATCTCAGGTGCACCAATATCCAATAACTTCTTCAATCTGTTATTTCTGTTGATTACTCTTCTATATAGATCATTTAAGTCTGAAGTCGCAAATCTTCCACCATCTAATTGTACCATTGGTCTAAGATCAGCAGGAATGATAGGAACACTCTTAAGTATCATCCAGGCAGGGCTGTTTTCAGAAGATAATAAGTCTCTTACAACTTTTAATCTCTTAACTAATTTCTTTCTTTTTTGAGCAGAAGTAACCTCTTCAAAATCCTTCTCTAATTCTTGAGCTAATTTTTTAAGATCTATTCTTTCCAATAATTTTAAGATACCTTCAGCACCCATCTTAGCTTCAAAAGCTTTTCCATGCTGCTGTCTGTATAACTTATATTCTCTCTCAGTTAATATTTTTCCAACTTCTAAACCAGTATCAGCAGGACTTAATACTAAGTATCTAGCAAAGTAAAGTACCGATTCTAATTCCTTTGGAGATATACCGATTAAAAGAGCCATCTTATTAGGAGTTCCTTTAGAGTACCAGATATGTGCTACCGGTGCCGCTAATTGGATGTGTCCCATTCTTTCTCTTCTTACCTTTGATTTAGTTACTTCAACCCCACACTTTTCACATACAAGGCCTTTGTATCTCATTCTCTTATATTTTCCACAAGCACATTCCCAGTCCTTTGTTGGTCCGAATATTCTTTCACAGAATAAACCATCAAATTCAGGGTTTAATGTTCTATAGTTTATTGTTTCTGGTTTTGTTACCTCTCCAAATGACCACTCCTGGATCTTCTCTGGGGATGCAAGTTTAATTCTAATTTTTTCGAAGTTTTTTATTCCCATACTATTAAATAGCCTCCTTAATTAAATCTTTTCAAAAATAAGCTTTTTAAGGGCAGGTTTTAGCAGGGAAAGGATCTCTTTCCCTGCTATATTCTGTCTTTTATAACCCTATCTATAATTTCAAACTACTCGTTTGATTAATCTTCTTCTTTTAAGTCCGCCAATGAGAATTCAGTGATGATTTCCTCTTTTGCTAAGTCGCTTGAAACGTCTATTACGTCACCTTCAGTATCAAATAATTCAATATCCAATGCTAATGCTTGGAATTCTTTTAATAATACTTTAAATGATTCTGGTAAACTTGCTTCTGGCATCTCTTCACCTTTAACGATGGCTTCATAGGTCTTAGTTCTACCCATAACGTCATCTGATTTCACCGTTAACATCTCTTGTAAGATGCTAGAAGCTCCATATGCTTCAAGTGCCCAAACTTCCATCTCTCCTAATCTTTGTCCACCAAACTGTGCTTTTCCACCTAGCGGCTGCTGAGTTACCAGTGAGTATGGTCCGATTGCTCTAGCATGCATCTTATCTTCAACTAAATGATGAAGTTTAAGAATATACATACGTCCAACAGTTACAGGATTATCAAATGGTTCTCCTGTTCTACCATCTATTAAGTTTACCTTACCAGATCTGTCGAAACCGGCTTCCTCCAGGTAATTCTTTATAGTTGCCTCATGTCCACCTGACTCTTTGTCTCCACTATCAAATACCGGAGTTTCGATATAAACACCGTCGTCTCCATCTTCATCTTTCATAAATCCAAGAGCTAGTCCTAAATGTACCTCTAGTACTTGCCCGATATTCATCCGTGATGGTACCCCTAATGGATTAAGTACGATATCAACATGTGTTCCATCTTCTAAGAATGGCATATCTTCTGCAGGTAATACTCTTGAAATTACCCCTTTATTTCCATGACGTCCAGAGATTTTATCTCCTACGTTTATCTTTCTTTTTTCAGCGATAAATATTCTGATAGATCTATTGATCCCAGCTTTTAATTCATCTCCATTTTCTCTGGCTAATTCTAAGATCTCTACTACTGTACCCTTAGAACCGTGAGGCATCTTAAGCGATGTATCTCTTACGTCTCTGGCTTTTTCACCAAAGATAGCTCGGAGTAATTTTTCCTCTGCAGGTGGTTCAGTCTCTCCTTTTGGAGTAGTCTTTCCTACCAAGATATCTCCTGGTCCTACTTTTGCTCCTACTCTTATGATTCCTCTTTCATCCAGGTTTCTAAGAGCTTCTTCTCCTACATTAGGGATCTCTCTAGTTATCTCTTCATCTCCTAACTTAGTAGATCTGGCATCCACTTCATACTCTTCAATATGAAGGGAAGTAAATACATCTTCCTTTCTAAGTCTGTCAGATATCAAGATTCCATCCTCGAAGTTATATCCTTCCCAAGGCATGAATGCCATCAGGATATTTCTTCCAAGTGCTAAGTCTCCACCTTTTGTAGATGGTCCATCTGCTAAGATAGTACCTACTTCTACTTTCTGACCCATGTCTACTAATGGTGTTTGGTGTAAACACATAGCTTGGTTAGATCTTTCAAAGTTTAACATCTTATATACATGGTCTTTAGTTCCATTTTTTGTTTTTTCAGTTATCACTATCTTGCTGGCATCTAAACTAGTTACCTCACCAGTTGTTCTGGATACAACAACTGCTCCTGAATCTACTGCTACCTTTCTCTCAAGACCAGTCCCAACAAATGGAGCTTCTCCTCTAAGTAAAGGTACTGCTTGTCTTTGCATGTTTGATCCCATTAATGCTCTGTTGGCGTCATCGTGCTCTAAGAAAGGAATTAATCCAGCTGATACAGATACTACCTGCTTAGGAGATACATCTAAATAATCTATCTTTTTACCGTTTACCCATACAACTTCATGTCCAAATCTACATAATCCATCACCAGTGATTTCATTTGTTTCTTCATCCATTACAGTATCGGCCTGGGCAATAAATAATCCCTCTTCCTCATCTGCTGCTAAATATCTGATATCTTCAAAATCAGCTATTCCATCAGTTACTTTTACATATGGAGTTTCCATGAATCCATATTTATTTACCCTAGCATAAGTTGCTAAAGATCCTATAAGTCCGATATTTGGTCCCTCTGGAGTTTCTATCGGGCAGACTCTTCCATAATGTGAATCATGTACGTCTCTAACCTCAAATCCTGCTCTTTCTCTTGAAAGTCCTCCAGGTCCTAATGCAGATATTCTTCTCTTATGAGTTAACTCTGCCAGTGGGTTAGATTGGTCCATGAATTGTGATAATTGACCTGATCCGAAGAAATCTAAGATAAGTGCATTAAGTGGTCTGGTATTTAATAATGATTGCGGTGTAAGTGCTGACGCATCCTGTACAGTCATTTTTTCCTTTACCATCTTGTTCATCTTAGCTAATCCTGATCTGATTTGCATATGAAGTAGTTCTCCTACTCCCCTTACCCTTCTGTTAGAAAGGTTGTCTATATCATCTGTATGACCGTCTCCACCATATAATCCTATTGCATATCTGATAGTAGCCATTACATCTTCCTTAGTTAATACAACTATGTCTTCTGCAACATCTAATTTTAATCTCTTGTTCATCTTATATCTTCCAACTGAAGCAAAGTCATATCTTTGAGGGTTGAAGAACATTTGTCTGATAAGAGATCTAGCTGAATCTACAGTTACCATATCTCCTGGTCTCAACTTTTTAAACACTTCCATTACAGCGTCATCTGAATTTTCAGTTGTATCATCTAATAATGAATTAGCTAATACCTTGTCTTCAGGTTTAACTTCCCAGTAAGTAAGAGTTTCTAATTTTTCATCTATGATCTTTTCCACTGTCATCTCATCGATAACATTTTCTGCTTCTAAGATGATCTCTCCAGTTTCTTCATCATAAACGTCTTCCTTTATGAAACTTCCCTCTATCTTAGTTCTAAGAACAGATAATAATTCATCTCTGTTAGAGTATTTTTCATAATATTCTGTAAGATCTTTTACCCTAGTTTCTAATAGATCTTCCATTATCTCTGCATTAGTCTCATAGAAATCTACTGCCTTTAAGAATACAGGTGCTAATACCTTTTTCTTTCTGTCTATCTTTACATTAAGATAGTCATTTTTGTCAGTTTCAAATTCCAGCCAAGTTCCCTTGTATGGAATTATCTTACCAGTAAACATATCTTTAGCTGTCTGGATATTTACTTCCTTAGTAAAAGATACACCTGGTGATCTATGTAGTTGTGAAACTACTACTCTCTCTGCACCATTTATTATGAATGTAGCGTGTTCAGTCATTCTCGGGATCTCTCCAAAGTAAACTAAACTTTCTTGTATTTCATTCCCGGCTTTTTTATTTTCTAATCTCAGCCTAACTTTTAAAGAAGATGAAAAAGTTTTTCCTCTTTTTTTACACTCTAATTCGTCATTTAGTGGAGGTTCATTTTCATGTAACTCATACCCTACATAATCTAATTTAATGTCACCATTAGAAGATTCTATTGGAAATATCTCCTTAAAGGCCGACTCTAATCCCTTGTTTTCTCTTGAAGTAGGATCTTTTTTAGCCTGTAAAAAGTCCTCATACGAGTTTAATTGGAATTCTAAGAAATGAGGCATTGTACCCCTCTCTTTTATCCTTCCAAAACTAGTTCTTTTAATAAGCTTTGTCATCAATTCACGCTCCTTATCTTTATATCATTGAAAATTAATAGTTAATATCTTAGGCGGATTTCCATCACTGCCCAACATATGAACTATTAATCTTTGATAAATTTATTTTATATTTTTCTTACTTTTTCAATGATTAAATAGGGCACTCTAAGCTAAAAGAGTGCCCTATTTTATTCAATTAGTCAATTAGTCAATTTTAGACTTAGAGAGTTAATTACTTAACTTCTATTACTGCTCCAGCTTCTTCTAATTTAGCTGCAACTTCAGCTGCTTCTTCTTTAGAAACTCCTTCTTTAACTTTTGCTCCAGCTTCTTCAGCCATTGCTTTTGCTTCTTTAAGACCTAATCCAGTGATAGCTCTTAATTCTTTGATTACAGCTATTTTCTTAGCTCCTGCTGACATGATTATTACATCAAATTCAGTTTGCTCTTCTACTTCTGCTGCTGCTCCTGCTACTGCTACTGGTGCTGCTGCTGTTACTCCAAAGTGATTTTCTAATGCTTCAACTACTTCTTTTAATTCTAATACAGTCATTGCTTCTAAATCAGCGATGAAAGCTTCTTGGTTAAATGCCATTTTTATGTTCCTCCTAATTTTTATTTGGTAAGCTTAAAGCTGTACCTTAATATTCTTAATTTATTTTGATCTAATGATCATATCTTAAAGCAGAGAATTACGCCTCTTCTTTTTGATCAGCGATAGCTACGATACCGTATGCTAACTTTCTGATTGGTCCTAACATTCCATTTAATACCATAGATAGTAATGCTTCTCTTGATGGTAAAGTTGCTAATGCTTCTATTTCAGAAATCTCAACTCTTTTCCCTTCAGAGTAACCACCTTTGATGTTAAATAAATCTTTTTTCCCTTTACCAAATTCGTAAACCACTTTAGCTGGTGCTACTGCATCTTCATATCCAAACGCAAATGCTGTAGTTCCTTCTAAAAGATCGTCAAATGAATCTGCTACACCTGCCTCAGTTAAAGCTATTTTGAATAATCTATTCTTAGCTACTAAGTATTCAGATCCAGATTCTCTTAATTGTTTCTTGATCTCAGTATCATCTTTTGCGTTGATACCTTGATAATCTACAAGTACGATTGTTTTAGCGTCTTTGATTTTTTGAGCTAATTCTGCTACTACTAATTTTTTTGCTTCAGTTGCCATTCTTCTAGTCACCTCCTCTTTAAATTAAAATGATCTCTGACTAAAGGTTTAGTAAAGACAGAGATCATTTCTGATAGGTGAGGTTATAAGCTTTGTATTCAAAACTGTATAAACCTCGGTAGGATTTACGGTTTTCACCACCTACTGTCTTTAGTTCAATTTATAGTTTAAAAAAAGTTAAACTTTAATTAATTAAGCTTCTAAGTATTTAGAAGCAAGGATAGGATCAATTTTGATTCCAGGTCCCATAGTTAAAGATAAAGCTACAGTTCTAAGGTATTGACCTTTAGCTGCTGATGGCTTTAATCTAGTGATTTCTGCCATGAATGCTTTGAAGTTATCTTCAATTTGCTCAGCTGTGAAATCTACTTTTCCGATTCCTACATGAATAGATCCTAATTTATCTACTCTGAATGCAAGCTTTCCTCTTTTGAATTCAGATACTGCTTGTGCTACGTTAGTAGTTACAGTTCCTGATTTAGGATTAGGCATTAAACCTTTTGTTCCTAAAGTTCTACCTAATTTTCCTAACTTAGGCATCATGTCTGGTGTAGCGATTACTACATCAAAATCAAACCAACCTTTTTGGATTTGCTCGATATATTCTTCTGCTCCTGCATAGTCTGCTCCTGCATCTAATGCTTTTTGCATGTTTTCACCTTGAGTTAATACTAATACTTTAGTTACTTTACCAGAACCATGAGGTAATACTACAGTTCCTCTTACTTGTTGGTCAGCATGTCTAGGATCTACTCCTAATCTTAATGCAACTTCAACAGTTTCTACGAAATTTGCAGTTTTAGTCTTTGCAACTAATTCTAATGCATCTTTAACTTCATATAATTTACCAGTCTCTACTAATTTAGCAGCTTCTACGTATTTTTTAGCTTTTTTGTTTGCCATTATTACTTTTCCTCCTTATGTGGCTTAAGCGAACTTGCGTCCTACCACTTAATTATCAACAATGTGATATATATTGAAATTTAAAATATTAAATTAAGATTAACCTTCTATTTTGATTCCCATTGATCTTGCAGATCCAGCAATGATGCTCATAGCTGCTTCTAACGATCCAGCGTTTAAGTCTACCATTTTAGTTTCAGCGATCTCTTGAATTTGTGCAGAAGTTACTGTTCCAGCAACATCAGTCTTTGAATTTGCTGCTGCTGATTTGATTCCAGCTGCTTTTTTTAATAAATCTGATGCAGGTGGTGTTTTTAATACGAATGTGAAAGATCTGTCAGAATATACTTTGATCTCCACTGGTATTATGAATCCAGCCTTATCTTGAGTTTTTGAGTTGAACGCTTTACAGAATTCCATGATGTTTACACCATGTTGACCTAATGCTGGTCCAACTGGTGGTGCCGGGTTTGCTTTCCCTGCTTGTAATTGTAATTTAATTAATCCGATTACGTCTTTTGCCATTTTTGTTACCTCCATAATTTCCTTGTGGTTTTAATGATTTACTCTCCCACCTTTGAAAAGATTGTTAGTTACTTGATATTAAGACATTACTTTCTTAACTTCGTTAACCCCAATCTCTACAGGAGTCATTCTACCAAACATATCTATCATTATCTTTACTTTTCCATGTTCTAAGTCAATATTATTAACTTCACCAACACTTCCAGCAAAACCGCCCTCAAGCAGTTCTACCATATCCCCAGCTTTGAAATCTAATATGATCTCTTCCTTAGGTTCAGGTTTTTCTTCTCCTTCTTCTCCTAAGAATCTAAGGATAGTTGCTACTTCCTCATCTTCCATAGGGATAGGATCAGATCCAATACCAACAAATCCTGTTACACCGTTAGTGTTTCTGATTACATACCATGCATCAGAATCAACACTGTACCATATACCGTCGTTTGTCTCTTCTCTAACTGCTTCCATTTCTATCATTACGTAACCTGGAAATAATTTTCTGAAAACGATTTTTTCTTTACCGTTTTTAATTTCCTTTATCTCTTCTTCAGGAACCACAATTCTAAAAACTTTATCTGTTAATTCAAGTGTCTGAATTCTTTTTTCTAAGTCAGCTTTCACTTTCTTTTCATAACTGGAATACGTATGAATCATATACCATTTTTTTTCTATTTTTCTTTCCATAAATTACCCTCCAAAAAAGGTACCCATCATCTTAAGTATCCTCGAAGCTATCACGTCAAAAGCACCTACATAGATACTCACCGCGACACTCATAGCTGCAACAAGTAATGTTGACTTAACAATCTCATCTTTGCTAGGCCATACAACTTTCTTATATTCAGTCTTAACGTTCTGTAACAAAGTATTCATATAAACCACCCTAAAGTATAAAATGGCAGTCCAGTAGGGACTCGAACCCTAAACCCACGGTTTTGGAGACCGTTACTCTACCAATTGAGCCACTGAACTGCATGTTGTTAAGCTATGCCTTTCCAAGAATTACTTCTTAGTTTCTTTATGCACAGTTACTTTCTTATCCCACTTACAGAATTTTTTTAATTCAATTCTACCATCCGTGTTTTTTTTGTTCTTAGAAGTACTGTAGTTTCTTCTCTTACACTCTGTACATTCCATTAAAATGTTTACTCTCATTTCTTTACACCTCCACTCATCATATCGGAATTGCTATCCTCCCACAATCTTAATTGTGGTGCATGAGCCAAAAATTCGCTCACAAACATAGATAATGATATCATACCTAATACAAAAAGTCAATAATTTTCAAAGTTTTTTTATATCTTTTTTGTATTATTTTTCCCATTTTCAACTCTCCCTATAAAACCCACGTTTCCTCGTGGTTTCTTGCGTATTTTAACCTTTGAAAAATTAAAAGAACCCTTGAAAAATTCAAGGGTTCGGAGAGAGTTATGAAAAAGTTACTACTTTTCATGTAAATATATTACCACCATTATCTTAGAAAAACCTTAGAAAAAAATTAGTTTGCTGTTAATTTTTCCCTTAGAAGAAATTATACCCTAAAGTCAGTGACACCATGTCTACATTATCTTTTCCACTGGGATTATTTCTCACTTCTGAAATCGAGTAAAGTACTTCACCTTGGAAAGAACTTAAAAATTCTACTCCTACTCCCACAGCTCCATAGGCTCCTCCTTTAGCTTCAGATTTTCCATTATAATCCGTATTATCATTTACTACAAAGTTTTTCCCCAGCCTGGCTACCACATAAGGTTTTAGAGCCACTGGTATGATATTGAACTTGGCAAATACATATACAGGAGTCAGATCATACCCAACATTTTCCTGTACCGAAATACCATCAAATTTCAAATTTCCATTATAAGCTATACCAGCTCCTAAGTCTACAAAACCTAAGAACCCCTGGCTGAGTTCCAGTGCTGCATTATAGCCAAAATCTTCCATTTTTTTGCTTCCGGTTCCCTGATTAACTCCACCCTTTACCCATAGATCCAGAGCTAGGGCGTTTAACGACATCACAGTAAACATCAATACAACTAGAATTCTCTTCATAAATGATTCCTCCTTTTGTTATTTCACCACTATATTTACTATTCTTCCTGGAACAACTATCTTCTTCACTATAGTTTTTCCTTCTGTAAACTTAATCACATTGGGAGCCGCTAAAGCTAAAGCTTCCAATTCTTCCTTTGTAATAGTTCTGGAAACATCCAAGGTAGCTCTCAATTTACCATTTACCTGCACACCTATCTGCACATCATCAGAGATAGTCAGCTCCTCCACATGAGTCGGCCAAGGTATTTGGAACAGGTGTCCCGTTTCTCCTAATTCTGCCCACAATTCATCGGTAATATGAGGAACAAAGGGTGACAACATGATTATCATTGTCCTTACAGTTTCGGTAAACACTTTTTTAGATTCACTGGTTGTTTCACCATTATCTAATATATTTGCCTTGAAATCCTGCAGCTCATTGATCAGTTCCATGTTAGCCGCAATAGATGTATTGAAGTGGTAGTTATCCTCGATAGATGCAGTTACTTTTTTAATAGTCTGATGTAATTTTCTGATCACATTTTTATCTGCTTTAGAAACCTTCTCTAAATCTATACTGCCTGTTTCAAAATATCCTTTATTTTCTACAACCATCCTCCAAACTCTGTTTAAGAATCTAGACGACCCGGCCAATCCATTTTCATTCCACTCCAATTCCTTCTCCGGTGGTGCAGCAAACATTGTAAATAACCTGGCAGCATCTGCTCCATATTCGGTAATTATATGCAATGGATCTACCCCGTTATTTTTAGATTTAGACATTTTTTCTACCTTTACTACCAGCTCTTCACCTGTGGTTTTAGAATATGATTTTTCATCTTTTATCTCAGTTTCATTTGGAAACAGGTACTTTCCTGTACTCTTCTCATAGTATGATGGTCCTAATACCATCCCTTGAGTCAGCAGCCTCTTAAAAGGTTCATCTGTAGATAATAATCCCATATCTCTGAGAACTTTATGGAAGAATCTAGAATACAACAGATGCATCACAGCATGTTCTACTCCTCCAATATATTGATCTACAGGAGACCAGCTGTCAGCTATATTCTTATCGATAGGCATATCTGTATTCTTTGGATCACAATATCTCAAATAATACCAAGATGAATCTACAAAGGTGTCCATTGTATCCGTCTCCCTCTTTGCAGGTCCTCCACACGTCGGGCAAGTTGCATTTTTGAATTCTTCCGATGTCTCCAACGGGTTTCCATTTCCTGAGAATTTAATATCCATAGGCAGTTTAACAGGCAGATTTTCATCTGATTCCATTACTATTCCACATTTATCGCAGTAGATAGCCGGAATAGGAGTTCCCCAATACCTTTGTCTGGATACTCCCCAGTCTTTTAATCTGTATTTTACCGTTCTTTCACCAAATCCCAGTTCTTCTACATGCTCCGCCATCTTAGTTAAGGCTTCTTTAGATGAAATCCCATCAAATTTATCAGAATTAGTCATGATACCCTTTCCGATAAATGCATTTTCCATCTCTTTTACTTCTATTTTTATCTCTTTTTTAGTCTTCTTCTCTATAGGATTTATTACTACTTTCATAGGCAGGTCATATTTTTTTGCAAAGGCAAAATCTCTTTCATCATGAGCAGGCACAGCCATAACAGCTCCTGTCCCATAGTTCATAAGCACATAATCTGCTATCCAAAGTTCTACTTTCTCACCATTTACCGGATTGATCAGGTATCTCCCTGTAAACACTCCATTTTTTTCCTTACCCTCTGCAGTTCTAGCTATCATATCTTCGTTTTTCATAGCATCTACCGCATCTTTGATCTCAGGTTTCTCCCCTAAGATCTCTGCTACCATTGGATGCTCCGGGGCTATCACACAATATGTCACACCAAATAGAGTATCTATCCTGGTGGTAAACATCGGTAATTTTTCCTCAGATCCTTCCAGATTAAAAGCTATCTCAGTACCAAAAGATTTCCCTATCCAGTTTTTTTGCATGGTAATTACCTTTTCCGGCCATCCCTTTTTTATCTCTTCATGTCCCTTTAATAATTCATCTGCATATTCAGTTATCTTGAAGAACCACTGAGTCAAATCTTTTTGAGTCACATCTGTATCTCCATGTCTCCAGCACTTACCATCTTCTACCTGTTCATTGGCTAATACCGTATCACACTTAGGGCACCAGTTAACTGTAGATTTTTTTCTGTACACCAAATCATTTTCATACATTTTTTTAAAGATCCATTGATTCCACTTATAATAATCCGGTTTATAAGAAGCTATCTCCCTGTCCCAGTCATATGAAAATCCCAACATCTTTAACTGGTCCTTCATATATTCTATGTTTTTTACCGTCCAAGTGGCAGGATGTGCACCATTTTGGATAGCTGCATTTTCTGCCGGTAATCCAAAGGAATCCCAACCCATTGGATGAAGGACATTGTACCCCTTCATAGTTTTATACCTGGCGATCACATCACCTATAGTATAGTTTCTTACGTGTCCCATATGAAGTTTCCCTGATGGGAAGGGCAGCATTTCCAACACATAATAATTCTCTTTTCCCTCTACTTTATTTTTTGTTTCAAATATTTTTTTTTCATTCCATGTGTTTTGTAAGTTTTTTTCGATCTCATTAAACATATATTCTCTCATCTACTACGCTCCCACTCTATATTTATTATATATTTTTGTTTATACCACAAAGGATTAAGTCAGGCAGCAGCCTAACTTAATCCTTTATATGTATCCAGCCACAGCTCACTTTTTCTTTTTATCCTTTGGATGGCATTATCCACTGCCTTTACCTTTTCACCCATTTTTTCCGCAATCTCTTTATACGGATATCCTTTTACCATATATCTAAAAACAGAAGTTTCCAGCGGACTTAACTTTCTCTCCAGGTAATTTCTTAATCCATTCATCTGCTCCTTAGACAGAGCCAGTTCTTCTGGATTATACGATTGATAAGATTTTAATCCCCTAAAATATTCTATCTCCCTATTGGTCTCCTTATTTTCGTTCTCTATACCAATAGATGTATTCAACGCTTTATTCTTGTTGGAGTTGGCTTTTTTTATAGCTGTAATTATCTGCCTTTTCACACAAATTGTGGCAAAAGTTTTAAATGATGCCGCTTTCTCAGTATCGTACGCTCTAATAGCCTTTAATAGTCCAATCATTCCTTCTTGAATAAGATCATCTCTTTCAGCACCCAGTAAAAAATAGTTCTTGGCATTCATCATAACAAAACCCTTATAGTTTTCCACAACCATCCCTACAGCTTCTTCATTTCCACTTTTTGCTTCCTCTAATATTTCTTCAGTAACTTCAAATCTCGCTCTCTCTCCCAAAATTTTTACCCCCGTTAAAATCCTATTAAAGACAATCTTCTATTAAACTTATTATCGATTTTTTGATATTTCCGACAGTAGAATTCCACCTGCAACCGATACATTCAATGAATTTATCTTACCTTTCATAGGTATTTTTATTAAAATATCGCAATGTTCCCTCACTTTCTTCCTTATCCCAAATCCTTCACTACCTAAAACTAAGGCTGTTTTAGCAGGATAGTTTTCCTCATGATAATATTTTTTTGCACTTCCTTCTGCACCATAGATCCAGAAATCGTACTTTTTTAACTGATCGATTGTTTCAGCTATGTTTTTAACTTTGATAATATTCACATGCTCTATAGCTCCTGTAGATGTTTTTACTACAGTTTCGTTTATCTTCACCGAATTTCTTTCTGGTATTATTATTCCTTTCACGCCAAAAATCTCTGCACTCCTGATCAATGCACCAAAATTTCTAGGGTCCTGCACTCCATCTAAGATTAGTACAGTGGATTTCTCTTCCTTTACAGCACTTTCTAAAAACTCTTTAAAAGTTATATAGTAATCGTAGTCACTTATATAAGCCACTACCCCTTGAGAGTTTTCAATTTTTTTCTTACCTGCCTTTACGATTATGTTTTTTTTGCTGGCTTTAGTTTTTAATTTAGCCACCTGTTCAGGCCTTACACCTGTAAATATCTCTATATATTCTATATTTACATTAGATTCTATCGCTTCATTTACAGCGTTGATCCCTATTATTTTTTCCATTATTACATCTCCACCTTAATTCTTTCTATGTCTGCACCTATCTTTTGTAATTTTTTCTCTATCTCTTCATACCCTCTGTCTACATGGTATATCCTGGTTACTATAGTTTCACCTTTTGCTTTTAAGGCTGCCATAATAAGTGCTGCTCCCGCTCTCAGGTCACTGGCCATTACTTCTGCACTACTAAATTCTTCCACACCTTTTATTATGGACACGTGGCTATCTATATGGATATTTGCTCCCATCCTGTTTAATTCCGGGACCTGCATAAATCTATTTTCAAATATAGTTTCCTTTATCTCACTGGTTCCCGGCACTAACGCTAACAATGTCATAAATTGAGCCTGCAGATCAGTGGCAAATCCTGGATGAGGAGCTGTTTTTATTATTACAGGCTTTAAATCCTCCATCTTACCTTCTATTGTAGCCAGATCTCCGTCAAATTTTACTTTCACTCCCATTTCTTCAAGTTTTGCAACAAAACTTCCCAGATGTTCCTGAATAGCTCCTTTAACTTTGATCTTTCCGTCAAATAAAACCGAGAGAACCATATAAGTTCCAGCCTCTATCCTGTCTGGCATGATAGAGTATTCCACTGGTGTTAACTTTTCTACACCAACTATAGTCAGTTTCCCTGTCCCAATTCCTTCGATCTTAGCTCCCATAGCAGCCAGGTAATTACATAGGTCATCTATCTCAGGTTCCCTGGCTACATTTTCTAAGATGGTTGTACCCTCTGCTTTTACAGCAGCCATTATAATATTTTCAGTAGCTCCCACACTTGGAAAATCCAAAACAATATGGCCTCCAACTAATTTTTCAGCTTTAGCTTCTACGTACCCATGGGTAATCTCAATTGTAGCTCCCAACCCTTCAAATCCTTTTAGATGTAGATCTACAGGCCTGGAACCAATGGCACAGCCTCCCGGCAAAGATACTTTAGCATTTTTTGCATGGGCCAGCATGGGTCCCATTACTAAAAATGATGCTCTCATTTTTTTTACCAGATCGTATTCAGCTTCTAAATTAGTCAATCCATCATTTATAATTTTATAGCTGTTCCTTCCTATTTTTTCAGTTTTTAACCCCAGGCTTTCCAACAACTTCATCAAAGTCCCGATATCTCTTAGGTTTGGTACATTATGTAAAATATGAGTTCCTTTTTCTATTATTGTTGCTGTTATTATTGGAAGGGCTGCATTTTTTGCTCCACTTACTTCCAGTGTTCCGCTGAGTGCATTGCCACCCTTTATTTTAAAAGCTCCTATCATCTTTACTCATTTCCTCCTAATTTTTTCCGGTCTCTGCATACCGGACAGTTAGTCCCTAATAGTTTATCTAAAATATTAAGTCTTTTAAATTTATCCAAATAACCAGGTAATTTGTCCTCAATTTTAAGATAACATTCATTACAGATGCTCTTATTCTGATTTTTAGAAAATTCATATCCCAGTCCCACATCTAAAAAATCCTGATCCATATCCCTTATAACCAATTCATCCTCTTCATTATCCAAAGCTTTGTCCGAAACCACTACAAGTCCTATGTCACCCAGGTAGTCAAGACCATCTATAAGTTCATATCTAAAATCTAATTTTTCCGCTTCCTTTATATAAGGTTTTAGATATTTCAGTCCTGTATCTCTCCTTAATTTTAAAAGCTTAGCGGAGTCACTTTTCATGGCTTCTATCACCTCTGAATAGAGTTCATCTTCCACCAATTGATCTATTTTTAAAGCTACTATTACCCGTTCCCTGTATTCGTCTAAATAATACTTTTTTTCATGCTGAATACTATATAACTGATTCATTTTTTTTTCTTTTTCATCCAACAAATCCAAATGATTCATTTCTTTCATAGTTATCACCCTTTTTTTTAAGTTCAATTATAATTATACCACATTAAGGTCTTTTTTCAATCCTTCCCAACAAATTAGTTATTTTTTATGAGTATTAATTAATTTTTCATATTTTCCCAAAGATGAGGCGTCAGATTTTAAAATATTATTACTCAATAAGGTAGATATAATGTATAATTTAATAAAACAATCTAATGCGGAGGCACCTATGAAAAAATTAATATTTTTATTTATAGTACTATTCAACATCTCTTCTTATTCTATTACAATAACAATAATAGGAGAAGACGCAACTCCCCTAAAAGAAGTCATTGCAAATATCAATAATCAAGTTAAAATAAGTGATTCAATAGGTCAAGTTACCTTCGACACTTCAGAAGAGATCCTGAATATTTCCATCTCTAAGGAGGGTTATAAGGAAGAAGTTCTCACCCTGAAAAACTCCATAGATGGGATTCAAAATTTCACTCTTGTAATGAAACAATTAAATACTTCCTACGTTACATTGGAGTTTCCTGTAAGTGATGGGTTGATCGAATATCGTGAAGTCGGCGCAAGCAGGTACACAAAAGTACCTTTTTTAGGAGGTTTTAAATCCATGGAGTTCTTATCAGGAACTTATGAGTTTATCTTTTCTGCAAAAAACTCTATAAAAAATAAACAAATATTAAATTTTAAAGACAGGTCTGAACATTTTTTTATAGATATAGATATCCCTAAAAATAAGTTCTTTATCCTGGGAAATACCTCTAAAAATAAAGGGATCAAGTTTTATGAAGACAACATCGGCAAGGTTGTTCCACTTAAAAATCTTACCCTTGTAATCTTTCAAAATGGTAAAATTATAAAAAAAATCAAACTTAAAGATACCTTTGTTCCCGTTGAACTAGAGGACGGAGTATATGACTTTATGGTTGAAGATAGGTTTTATTCCGACCTTTATTTCAGAGGTCTTAAACTTAACTCCGCTGTCAATAAAAATATAGTTATATCTATCCCCTCTGTACAAACCACTATCCGTGGTGTTATAAAAAATAAAGACCAATTTATTGGAGGAGCCAAAATTTCATTTACAGATGTAGGTAACAACTCCTATGAGACTATGAGCTCCTTTGCAGGTGAATTTTCTATAAATCTACCTCCACAAAAATATAAAATAACCCTTAAAAAACCCGGATTTATTCTGGAAAAGAATCAAAATTTAATCTATGATTTTACTGCTCTGGAAGAAGTTTATAACCTCATCCTCAATACAGAGGAGCTCCCCAGTAATGTTGAGGGTATCGTTACAGACGACAAAGGCAGGCCTATTTCAAATGCTGATATTATGGTGAAAAACGGAGATGAAATAATCCATTTAAAAAGTGGTGATTTTGGAAATTTTTCCACACCTATCCTCCCGGGTCTGCTGTTTATAAAAGTAGAAAAAGATGGATATAAAGCCTTTGGTGTTGTAACAAAGTTAGAACGTTTTTCTACCCTTTCCGGTTTAAAAATTTCTCTGACACCATATCTTTCTAATATCTCCGGGATAATAGGTAATAGCTTTACCCCTCTAAGCAACCTCCACCTGACCCTTATGAATCGTCAGGGAGAAGTTGTGGCAAATACCATTTCCAATCAAAATGGATATTATGAATTTTCCGACATTAAGATAAATGAAAGCTATTTTATCAGTGTGGGGGTACAGCCCTATAAGTATTATTATTCCGATGTTTTTACCCTGACAAAAGATGACTTAACAAATAAAAATATTATCCTGCAGGGCCGAAAGATCCGGGTTTACTTAGAATTTCTAAACAATTCCAAAACACCCCTCCGTAATAAAGAGATTATGGTGGAAGGTACGGCTTATAAAACCGATACCAATGGATTTTTGCTGTTAGAGCTCCCTGAAAATATGAAAAATATAGATATAAATGTAAAGTCATACGGCTATCAAAAACAAATCGACCTGACTTCTATGTCTACAAACCCAAATCAATTAACTATAATCATTGAATAACCTTTCGCCATGGTGAACCCATTAAAAATCATCAAAACACTTTATTTTAAATAGAATTTTAAAGAAAACAAGAATTACATCTTAATATTATTGTAAGCGTGAAACATCAGTTATTTAATAATAATTAGAGAGGTGATCTATTTGATCACCTCTCTATCTTAATCTTCCTCTATCCCCATATTTGCTACTCCATTTAATTTTAAATCAGCAAATATTTTATCTGAATCTCCATATGTCAGCTTATAATACCCTGCTGCTGCAATCATACCAGCATTATCAGTACATAATTTCATAGATGGGTAAAAAACTTCTATCCCCTCTGATTTTGATCTCTCCAACAGTTCCTTTCTCAATAATGAATTGGCTGCTACCCCCCCTGCTATAAGGATATTCTTCACCCCTTTTTCCGTAGCTGCTGCAATGGTTTTCTTACAGAGTATGTCCACTACTCTGTTTTGAAAACTAGCTGCTATATCGGCGGGATTATATTCCTCTTTTTTCATATTCATCTTATTCACATAGTTTATCACCGAAGTTTTTACCCCTGAAAAACTAAACTCATAACCCCCAACCTTGGGTTCCGGCATAGGAATCTTATCACTATCTCCCTCATATGCTAATTTATCTATTACTGGTCCACCGGGATATCCTAACCCCATTACTCTGGATACCTTGTCATAAGATTCTCCTACTGCATCATCCAGTGTCCCCCCCAGATTAAAGAATTTATGATTTTCATCGATATATATTATATTTGTATGCCCTCCAGATACCACCAGTGCAATTGCAGGCAGTTCCACCTTGTGTTCCAAAAAGTTCGCATAGATATGTCCCTTTATATGGTGTACCGGTATTATAGGTATATTCCTTCCGTAGGAGATCCCTTTAGCAAATGAGATCCCGACTAAAAGTGCTCCTATGAGACCAGGTGCATAGGTTACAGCTATATAATCCACATCATCCAGGGTTATTTCAGCTTCCTTCAAGCTGACTTCCATTATAGCTGCTATATTTTTAATGTGGTGCCTGGAAGCTATTTCAGGAACAACTCCTCCATATTCCTTATGTATGTCTATTTGCGATGAAATATGGTTGGATAACATTTCCTTTCCATCCTTCAACACTGATATAGACGTTTCATCACACGATGTTTCTATTCCTAATATAATCATTTTTTTCTCCCTTGTATCATCTCTATTTTATTTTTCCTCGACTTTATATCAGATCGACACCTATTTTTTTCATCAACTCTTTTATCTGGCTTTTATCCAGTTTTTTTACAGTTATCTTTCCCATTTTTTTTTCAAACATAATATTTTTATCCAGTTCTTTATCGTCGTGCATAATCTGAACCTCGCCTATCCTTACCTTGGGATGTTCCCCTTCTTCTATATATACAAAACTACTTTGATATTTATTTGTATCGCACCCAGCATGCAGAGTACCGTGAGCTTTTCCATAGACAAAAATATTTTTCCTGCTCTTTACATAGGATCCCGGGTTTAGATTCCCTAATATTATTACACTGGTATCTGAATTAATTTTTTCCCCTGACCTTAAATTTCCATAATGAAATCTATAATCAACTTTTTTTTCCGTTACTTTATTGGATTTATCTGCTTTTTCTAGTGGTTTTAAACTCACTATAGACTCTATTATTTTTTCCAGTTGTAAAGTTTGACTTTCGCTAAAATTTGAATCTACTATCTTATAAAATTTTAATGTTCTCAGTAATTTATAATTTTTTATAATTATACCTTTTAACTGCCCCTCTATCATCTCAAAAACTGTAGTTGAAGGTATTCTTATTCCAACTAAATTTCCTGATATATTTAGTTTTATCTTCTCCATACCTCCCCCTTTTATTTATAGATATATTTTTTCACTTTATATTTTATAACCCAACTTAACTCTTTGTCAATACAAACTTTTCCTATCTATTCCTCGTTCCCTTTAAAGGCGGCTTTTATCTTTATTTTTTTATTTAAAGGATTTTTTAATTTTTAAGAGAATAAAAACAAGAATCAAAATTTATTTTTAGGAGGTAAAGTTATGGATTACGTAGATTATTTTTCTACACTTTTTATCACTTACGGACTTAAACTTCTCTACGCTGTATTAATATGGGTTGTTGGAAAGTTTATCATCGGCAAATTAATGCTGCTGGTAGACAAGAAGATGGAAATTGCTCGCACTGAAATCACACTCAAGAAATTTTTACATTCTATAGTTAACACACTTTGTTACGCTTTTTTATTTATCGTTATCATCTCTACTCTGGGGATACAAACAGCTTCCTTTGTAGCTGTACTAGGTGCCATGTCTTTAGCTATTGGATTTGCACTTCAAGGCAGTTTGGCTAACTTTGCCGGAGGTGTCTTGATTTTGCTATTTAAACCCTTTAAAATCGGTGACTACATAGGAGCTGCTGGAGTTTC
Organism: Psychrilyobacter piezotolerans; assembly: GCF_003391055.1. NCBI lineage: Bacteria > Fusobacteriati > Fusobacteriota > Fusobacteriia > Fusobacteriales > Fusobacteriaceae > Psychrilyobacter > Psychrilyobacter piezotolerans. The sequence goes on along the minus strand of NZ_QUAJ01000032.1, from coordinate 2,803 downwards.
TGGAACAGTTGTTGAGATACAGATTTTTGCTACCCTTTTAAATACTCCAGACAACAAAAGGATTGTTATTCCAAATGGTAAATTATCCAACGACACCCTTACAAACTACTCTAAAAATCCAACCAGGAGGGTAGATATTACTTTTAGTGTAGGATATAATGACGACCTGGATAAGGCTAAATCTGTTCTTGTTGACATTGCAAAATCTCAAGAAAAGATTCTGAAAACCCCTGATATTTTTGTAGAAATAATAGAATATGGGGATTCTTCTGTCAACATAGTTTATCGGGTTTGGTGTGATGCAAAGGATTATTGGGGTGTTTATTTCCAATCTATGAAGATGGCAAAAATTGAATTTGATAAAGCTAATATCTCCATTCCGTATCCACAAATGGATGTACATGTAGAAAAATAAAATCAACCGCTAAATAAGAATCAGGGAATTTTTTCCCTGATTTTTTTATCCCTTTTCAGCTCCTTCACATCTTATATTAATTAAGTAGGCAACTCCTTGAGATATTTTGATGCCCTTACCTTAATATTACCTCAAGAATTGCCTATTTTTAATTTTTTGCACAAGTCCAATCCTTCATCTATGTTATAATTTATTCACACTAAATCGCAGCAAAAAGGAGATGAACATGCCAAAAATAAAAACAATAATTTTTTCAACCATACTCATTGTGGCGTTATTTTTTATCTTTAAAAACAAAGATAATTTTTTTTCAAAAAAAGAAATAACCAGCAAGAAAGAAGTGGCTTTACCGTCTGCTATGTATATTTCAGAATTGACTACTTTAAGGGAAAGTATAGATGGAAAACCAAAAAATTCATTGATCATTGGTACTTCAATAAACATTTTAAAAGTCGAAAAAAATTGGGTATATATATCGACTGAAAAGCCTGATTATAAGGGATGGGTTGAAAAAAAATATCTCACTGAGATCAAATTAAAGGATAAAGATATATTTCAAACTATCAAAGTTTTAACAGATATACCAGTAGATAAGGAGGGAGCTGAAAATAATAATAAGAATTTTATAAAAAAAATGGTAGATACAGATTTTAATATCAGGGAACTATATCAATTAGGAGATGTACAATTTAAATCCATCAATAAACAATTCTATAAAAATAATCCTAAAAATGATATTAGGGCTGTATATATATCTCTCAATGGAATGTATCATGTAGACGATTATATTGACTTAGCAAAACAAACAAATATCAATGCATTTGTTTTAGATATAAAAAATGATCATGGAAGAATATTATTTGAGTCACCTACAGCACGTAAAGTTTTAGGTGATTCCTATATTCGTCCCAGGGTAAAAGATATGAATCTATTCATAAAAAAACTAAAGGATAATAATATCTACCTTCTTGGCAGAATCTCTACCTTTAAAGATGAGGCATATGCTATTTCCAATAAAAACGATACCATTTTAGACAAAAGATATAACCGTGCATACCGAAGTTCAGATAAGATCCCATGGTTGTCCCCTTACAATCGGAATATCTGGTATTATAACGTAGAGTTGGCAAAAGAAGCTGCCGATTTAGGATTTAATGAAATTTTATTTGATTATGTCAGGTTCCCTGACAGAGTTCAGAACCTGGAAAAAAACTCAAAATTAATCTATAACAACACTTATTCGGAAACAAAATCAGAAGTTATCCAAAGGTTTTTAAAATACGCCCATGATGAACTAGCTAAAAAAGAAGTTTATACAGCTGCATCTGTTTTCGGTCAAATCGGTATCTCAAAAGATGATGAAAATATTGGGCAGCATTGGGAATCCATCTCCAACGTGGTTGACTTTATCAACCCTATGGCTTATCCGTCGCATTATAAAGGTGGAACATATGGACTAAAAAACCCAGATAATAATCCGTTTACACTATTAAATTATTATACAAAAGATGTAATTTTGAGAAATGATAATTTAGAAAACCCTGCTATTATCGAAACATGGATTCAAGGGTTTAGTGCTCCTTGGATTAAAAATTATAGGAATTATAAAACAAAGGAGTTAAAAGAGCAGATAAAAGCTCTTAAGGTAGAAGGTTTAAATGGTTATCTTGTTTGGAACGCATCCAGCCGTTATTATTGGGATGGTTTAAAATAAATATTTTTCTAAATTAAAGAGGCTGACCCAAAATGGTTAAGTCTCTTTTTGATTACTAAATCTAGTAATTAAACGACTAGAGAAACACATTATTTAGTAGTTATTTCAAAGTGAAATTTAGTTATGAGCTCCCCTCTTTAATTTGTTATTAATAAGTAATAGTCATCTTTTTATTTTTGATAGTATACATAAAAAAAGAGTTATCTCATGATAACTCTTTTTTTTATAAACATCAGAATAATTCCTGATTAAATTTTATTTGGTGGAGATAAGCGGGGTCGAACCGCTGACCTCCGCAGTGCAAGTGCGGCGCTCTCCCAACTGAGCTATATCCCCTAATAAAAAAGACTTGGCAAGTTCCTATCCTCCCAAGGGGCTGCCCCCTAAGTACTTTCGGCGTTTACGGACTTAACTTCTGGGTTCGGAATGTGACCAGGTGTACCCCCGTAGCTTTTCTTACCAAGCTTACTTTCTTATTGAATATTGTTAAACATTCAAAACTATATAATAATGTTTTTTATAAATTAACTTTCTAAATCATTTTGCTTTAGGTTAAGTGTTCGTCATATTAGTATTGGTCAGCTAAAGACTTCACAGCCCTTACACCCCCAACCTATCAACCTCGTAGTCTCCAAGGTGACTTATCAATGATAGAATACTTATCTCTGAGTTGG